>JAFQHW010000035.1 GCA_017397805.1 Clostridia bacterium
AAAAGAAGAACAGCCTTTTAAGCTTGACGGCGATAAGCTTATCGTTGGCGAAGGCGATGAGAAGGTTACTTTAACAAGAAAATAAGTTAAATTTCCTCAATATCAACAAAAATTCGCGGTTTAAAAAACCGCGAATTTTTTGTGTCTTTTGTACCGTTTTTATATCATCATAATGGCTAAATTCAAAGCGGCGAGGACGGTTTTGTATCTTACCGTTTCGCGGCTTCCGCTGAAATTATAGCGGCGCACCCATACCTCGTTGCCCTTGGAAACGGCAATATACACCGTGCCCACGGGTTTTTTCGGCGTGCCGCCGCCGGGCCCCGCAATGCCCGTAACGGCTACGGCTATATCCGCACCGAAAAGCTTTATAGCGCCCTTTGCCATATGCGCGGCGGTTTGGGAGGAAACGGCGCCCACGCCGTCCAACACCTTTTGGGGAACACCCAATTTTTCCGCCTTCACTTCGTTGGCATAGGAGCATATACTGCCGTCGAACACCGCCGAAGCACCGCTTACCGCGGTAATGGCGCCGCTTATAAGACCGCCTGTACAAGACTCGGCAGTAGCTATCTTCAACCCTTTTTTATTCAGCGCATCTACCAAAAACTTTGCTTCTTCGGTACAGTACATAAAATTACCCCAATATCTTTTTGTGTCTGTGGGTTTCCATGGCGCGGTCCACAAGTCCGTTAATATCCAGCTTTGCCTCTTCCTCCAATATCTGCTCCAAGGTAGGGCGGGTGTTGGGATGACGGGGCACGAACACCGTGCAGCAATCCTCGTAAGGGAGTATGGATATTTCAAAACTGCCTATTTTTCTGGAAATCTGCACGATCTCGTCCTTATCCATGGCGATACAAGGACGGAACACGGGCAGTTCGGGCACTGCATTGGTAACGGTCAGTGCGTGTAGCGTCTGGCTGGCAACCTGTCCCAAGCTTTCCCCGGTTATAAGGGCAGAAGCGTTTACGTTCTTCGCCTGACGTTCAGCCAAGCGCATCATAAACCGTCTGAGCAGTACGGTGAAAAGTCTTTCGTCACAGTCCCGCATAAGCACTTCCTGTATCTCGGTAAGGCTTATGGTATGCAAATAAAACTTGCCGCAGTAGCCCGCCAACACCTCCGCCAAAGCGTTTACCTTGTCTTCAGCCGCTTGCCCCGTGTAGGGCGGACTGTCAAAATACAAGCCGTCAAGGCTAAGGCCGCGCTTCGCCATAAGATAACCGGCTACGGGACTGTCGATACCGCCCGAAAGCAACAAAAGACCGTGCCCTGCAGAGCCGTTGGGCATACCGCCCGCGCCCTTCTCGCCGCCACCGTGTACGGCGGCGTATTTATCTCTAACTTCTAATCTTATGGTAACGTCGGGGTTCACCACGTCTACCTTCAGGTGGGGCATAAGCTGTAACACGGTACCGCCTATTTCACCCGATAAGGCGGGAGAGGACAGAGGAAAGCTCTTGTCGCTTCTTTTGCCCTCGCATTTAAAGGTCTTTGCGTCGCCTATAAGCTCCTCCAAATGCTCTTTTACCGTTTCTCTTATGGATTCCACCGTCTTTTCACAGCGATAGGCGCGGCAAACGGAAGCCACGCCGAACACCTTCTTCATCTTCTCGGCGGCTTCAACCATATCCGCGTATTCGTCACCCACTATGCAAAGGGTGGACTGGGCATATTCCAGACTGAAGGTGCCCTCTACGTCCTTTAGCAGTTGCTTTACACGGCGCACTATCATATTGTCAAAATAGCCGCGGTTAAGTCCTTTCATAACCACTTCGCCGTATTTCAGCAGTAAAACTTCGTTATTCATAATCTATATCCTTCCGTAGCGTGCCCTTGCCCGCACAAGCGCGTCTATCAGGGCATCCGCTTCTTCCACAGTGTTCATGGGGGAAATACCTATCCGCAAGGCGCTTTCCCTTGCGCTTTTGTCTAATCCGTAGGCGGCAAGCACCGAATTTTCCGCTTGCCCTGAGGAGCAAGCAGAGGAGGCGGATATATATATCCCCTCTGCGGACAGACAGTTAAGGGCGGTTTCGCTTTTTATGCCTCTAAGGCTTATGCTCAGTATGCCGCTCAGATGCTTTTCGGGCAGGTTTAAGTCCACGTCAGGCAGCGCCCTGAGCCGATTTTCTATATGTTCGCGCAGTGCCTTCACCTTTTCCGTCTGCGCTTTTCCGTATTCTTCTGCGGCGGCGGCAAAAGCCATGGCTCCCGCCAAATTCTCAGTACCGCTTCGTATGCCTTTTTCCTGACCGCCACCCAAAATGAAGGCGGGCGGATGCAGATTGGATCTGAGCATAAGGGCGCCAATGCCCCTTACACCGTGTATCTTATGGGCGGAAAAAGCGGCGGTATCGGCGTTCCTCAGCAACTGCTTATACCCCTCAGCCTTCATAAACCCCTGAACGGCATCGCAATGGAAAAGTGCGCGGCTACCGCTTTTGGTTATGGCATCCCTTACGGCTTTTATATCGTATACGGCACCGGTCTCGTTATTTGCAAGCATTACGCAAATAAGGGCGGTGGGGGTTTTCAAAGCCTCTTTTATAAAATCCATATCAAGCTTGCCGCCCGGGGTGGGTACGTAAACGAGCTCCGCGCCGTCTTTTTCAAGTCTGCGGCAAGGCTCTTTAACGGAGGGATGCTCGCTGTCCGTAAGCAAAACCCGCTTGCCGTAACGCTTCCTCAGCTCCCACAAGCCGTAAACGGCGCTGTTGTTAGCCTCAGTTCCCGAAGCGGTAAAATACAGCTCCTCGCTTTTGCAGCCCACTTGCAAGGCAAGGGATTTACGCGCCGCTTCCAGCGCACGTCTTGCCTCCGCCCCTGCAGAATGAGGGGAAGAAGGGTTCCCGTAAAGCAAAAGTCCCTTATTAAAAGCCGCAACAGCACCCTCAGAGGGGATAGTGGTGGCGGCGTTATCAAAATAAACAGCCATAGTAACACCTCTGCTATATTATAAAGCCATATTGCAAAAAAGTCAAATATTATGCATAAAAAACTTTAAAAAGGTCTTTACTTTTTCGAAGTGAAGTTGTATAATAGATTGAATAGCTGTAAAAGGCGATAAATATATAAAGGAGGATTGTGAGAATGGTGAACCTTATTTGGGTAGTAGTAGCCGCAGTTGCCGCCCTTGCGGTGGGCATACTCGTTGGCTTTTTCATAAGAAAAATTATTGCCGAAAAGACCATTCAATCCGCAGAGATTGAGTCCAAGCGTATTGTGGAAGAAGCTAAAAAGGGCGCAGAAACCGTTAAAAAAGAAGCCGCACTTGAAGCTAAAGAAGAAGCCCACAAAATCAAGAACGAAGCAGAGCGCGAAGCTAAAGAGCGCAGAAAGGAAATCACCCGTACAGAGAACAGACTTGCTCAAAAAGAAGAAAATTTGGACAAGCGTGCTTTGAATTTGGACAAGAAAGAGGAACAGCTTAACGCAAAGATCAAGGAAAATACGGCACTTACCTCTGAAATTGAAAAAATCAAAGAAGAACAGGCTGAACTGCTTCAGAAAATTTCCGGCATGACTATGGAAGACGCGCGCCAGACCTTGCTTGACAGAGCAGAGATTGAGGCAAGACACGAGATGGCTATGCGCCTTTCCGACATTGAGCAGGAATACAAGGAGAAGGCAGACGACATGGCAAGAGACATCGTTACCCTTGCTATCCAGCGTTGTGCTTCCGACAGTGTTTCCGAAGCTACGGTTTCCGTAGTTGACTTGCCCAACGATGAAATGAAGGGCAGAATTATAGGTAGAGAGGGTAGAAATATCCGCGCTATCGAGCAGATGACCGGGGTTGACCTTATTATCGACGATACCCCCGAAGCTATTACCGTTTCCACCTTCGACCCCATCCGCCGCGAGGTGGCAAGGCTTGCCCTTGAAAAGCTTATCTCCGACGGTAGAATCCATCCTTCCCGCATTGAGGAGATGGTTGAAAAGAGCCGTAAAGAGGTTGACGCGGTTGTTAAACGCGAAGGCGAACAGGCAACCTTTGAGACGGGTATCCACGGCATTAATCCCGAGCTTGTTAAGATACTTGGCAGACTTAAATACAGGACCAGCTACGGTCAGAACGCTTTGAAGCATTCTATAGAAGTGGCACATATTTCGGGCATGATAGCCAGCGAGCTGGGTATCGATGCTACTCTTGCTAAGCGTGCGGGTTTGTTGCACGATATAGGTAAGGCTATGAACCACGAGGTTGACGGCTCTCACGTTCAGATAGGCGTTGACCTGGCTAAGAAATATAAGGAAAGCAAAGAGGTTATCCACGCTATCGAAGCGCACCACGGCGACGTGGAACCCAAGACCTTTATTGCGGTTATCGTTCAGGCGGCTGACGCTATCTCCGCCGCACGTCCCGGCGCAAGACGCGAAAACCTTGAAAACTATATCAAGAGATTGCAAAGACTTGAGGAGATCGCTTGCTCCTTCAACGGTGTCGAAAAGTCCTTTGCTATCCAAGCAGGCAGAGAGATCCGTATCATGGTTAAACCCGACGAGGTTAGCGACGACGATATGGTATTTATCGCCCGCGATATTGCACAGAAGATCGAAAGCGAGCTTGAGTATCCCGGTCAGATCAAGATCAACATGGTTCGTGAAACACGCGTTCACGATTACGCTAAATAAGGCGGCAATCTATGAAGATACTTGCTTTGGGAGACGTGGTAGGCCCCGTGGGACTTGCCGCGGTAACAAAGTGGCTTAGACCTTTAAAGCGTGAGCTGGGTGCCGATTTGGTTATAGTTAACGCCGAGAACGCTTATATAAGCAACGGTCTTGACGTAAGAAGCGCTATGTCGCTTTTAGAGGCGGGAGCCGACGTGCTTACCGGCGGCAACCACAGCCTTAGGATACATGATTCCTTTGATATGTATGAGGAGAACGACTTCGTTCTCAGACCTCATAATTTCCCCAAAAGCGCACCCGGCAAGGGATATACTGTTTTGCAGATGGCAAGCGGTGTGCGCGTTCTCGTAATGTCCTTGGTAGGGCAGGTGTTTATGGACGGCGCCGATTCTCCGTTCTGCTGTGCAGAGGGGTTGCTTAGCTCATTAAGCGGTCAGTACGACGTGGCAGTGGCGGATTTCCATGCGGAAGCCACCAGCGAGAAGTATGCGTTCTTCCATAATTTTGACGGCAGAATAAGCGTTATGTTCGGTACGCACACCCACGTGCAGACCGCAGACGAGGGTTTGTTGCCCAAGGGCAGCGGTTATATCAGCGATTTGGGTATGTGCGGTGCCACTACGGGCGTGTTGGGTGTTAAGGCGGAAACGGTCATCCCCCAATATACCATGAGGGTGCACCACCGTTTTGAAAAAGCAGACGGAGCCTACGCTCTGTGCGGCGCGCTTTTCACCGTTGATGAAAAAAGCGGCATCGTAAAGGACGTGCTCCGCGTCCGCAAGGATTTTGACGATTAAATTTTACGCGAGGTATTTGATATGGGTAACTACGGCGGTATTATTACCATAGTCGTTTTCGTGGTAGTGGGTTATTTCTTCCTTATCCGTCCCGAAAACAAGAGGAAGAAGGAAGCTACTGCAATGCGTGATTCCCTCAAGGTAGGGGATACGGTTATAACCATCGGCGGCATTACCGGCGAGGTTGAAAGCATAAGAAAAGAAACCATTACCATTTTCACGGGTGACGGCTCTATCGACCTTCAAAAATGGGCGATTCGCTCCGTTGAGCCTGAAGTGAAGGGCACGGTTGACGGCTTTACCTACAGCGAAGACGAATTAGACGAGGAATAATTGATTCACCCCACGAGGTCTGTACGGCTTCGTGGGGTGATAATTTTCTCAACCGTATTTATATTAAGCCTTGACAAAGGCGCGCAGTTGTTATAAAATATAAGGTAGCATTTATCAGTATAAATTATGGTTTTTCGGAAGGAGAAAAGCTTATGAAGATAATATACAAGGACGGCACCGTTACTGAATGCCCCGAGGAGTTAGAGCTGGAGGTCATCCGTCACTCCGCGGCACATATTATGGCGCAGGCTATCAAGCGTTTGTGGCCCCATGCTGATTTCGGCTACGGTCCCGCTACGGAAAAGGGCTTTTTCTATGACGTAGATCTCGGTGAGACCAAGCTTACCGACGAGGATCTGGTTGCTATCGAAAACGAGATGAAGAAGATAGTTAAAGAAAATCTGCCCATTAAGCCTTTCATTTTGAACAGAGAAGATGCCGTAAAGCTTATGCAGGAGCGCGGCGCTAAATATAAGGAAGAGCATATAGGCGACCTTGAGCCTGATGCTGAGATAAGCTTCTTCCGGCAGGGCGATTACATCGATATGTGTACCGGCCCTCACCTTTGCTATACCAAGGCGCTTAAGGCGTTTAAGGTTACCCAGCAAAGCGGCGCGTATTGGAAGAACGATAAGGATAACAAGATGCTTACCCGTATTAACGGTATAGCTTTCCGCACTCAGCAGGAGCTTGACGAGTATCTCAAGCTTGTAGAAGAAGCAGAACGCCGCGACCACCGTAAGATAGGTAAGGAAATGGGTCTGTTTATGTTCTGCGAGGAAGGCCCCGGCTTCCCCTTCTTCCTTCCCAAGGGTATGGATTTAAGAAACGCGCTTATCGATTATTGGAGAGAGATACACGTTCGCAACGGCTACGTGGAAATTTCCACCCCCATAATTTTAAGCCGTCACCTTTGGGAAACCAGCGGGCACTGGGACCATTATAAGGACAATATGTACGGCACTGTGATAGACGAGGAGGATTTCTGCGTTAAGCCCATGAACTGCCCCGGCGGCGTTATGGTTTACCGTCACCGTCCTCACAGCTATCGCGAGCTTCCCATCCGTATGGGCGAGCTTGGTTTGGTACACCGTCACGAGCTTAAGGGTGCGCTTCACGGCTTGTTCCGCGTGCGTTGCTTCACTCAGGACGATGCTCATATCTTTATGCGCCGTGACCAGATAACCGACGAGATTATTGGCGTTGTTAACCTTATCAACGAGGTTTATACAAAATTTGGTTTTGAATATTTCGTAGAGCTTTCCACCCGTCCCGAAAGCAGTATGGGTAGTGACGAGGATTGGGAAGACGCAACCAACGGTCTTAAGGCGGCACTGGATCAGCTTGGCCTGCCCTACACCGTAAACGAGGGCGACGGTGCCTTCTACGGTCCTAAGATCGACTTCCACCTCCGTGACAGTATCGGCAGAACCTGGCAGTGCGGTACCATTCAGCTTGACTTCCAGCTTCCTCATAATTTTGAGCTTGAGTACGTTGACGAAGACGGCGGCCGCAAGCAGCCTATTATGATACACAGAGTTTGCTACGGTTCTATCGAGCGTTTTATCGGCATACTTACCGAGCATTTTGCAGGCAAGTTCCCCGTATGGCTTGCACCCTTGCAGGCTAAGGTTATGACCTTGCCCGGCACCGACCATGCCTTTGCAAAAGAGGTTTACGAAAAGCTTAAAGCGGCTAAGGTGCGCGTAGAGATAGACGAGCGCAACGAGAAGATAGGCTATAAGATAAGAGAAGCCCGTCAGGTTGACCGCGTTCCTTATATGGTTATTATCGGACATAAGGAAATCGAGGAGGGCGTTATTTCCGTTCGTGACAGAGATACCGACCAAACCGAAACCATGAGCCTTGACGCATTCCTTGAAAAACTCAGCTCTGAAATAAAGGATAGAAAATAATACAACAAGGGGCTGTCTCAAATTGAAATTTTGAGATGAAACCATATATAAAAGCTACAAAAAAATCAAGGGCATTCAAGCGATGTCCTTGATTTTTTGTTAAGCTTGCACATAACGTTCGCAATTTGTTAATGCTATGAGACAGCCCCTTTTTTACAAATATTATTTGCTGGTTTCTGCTTTATCTGCAGAACCTACACCGTAAGGAATTTCTTCCTCGGAAAGATAAGCGATAATAACCTTCTGCTTAATGAAGGTATCTATCATATAATAAGAAGCATCGGACAAGCCTTCCTTAACCTCGTAGCCTTCGCCGCCGAAGTCCTCAGCCGCCGCTTCACGCATAGCGTGGGTAAGCTGGGTTGCATAGCCGTTATCCTTAGCTATGGAATTATAAGCCGCGTAGGTAACGAGCTCAGCCTTTATAAGCGCTTTCGCATCCTTCTCTGCATCTGCTTGGCTTACGGCACTTTCTTCCGCTTGAACGAACTTGTCCGCATAGCTCTTTACAAGCTCTTCGGGAAGGTCTTCATTGCTGGTGCAGTTTTTAAGAAATTCGTTAAACGCTTCCTCACCGGTTGCGGTTATTTCGTTCTTAGCGCTCTTGTGGTTGTAAAGAGAAAAATAGGTGTTTGCCTTGTCTAAATAATCTTGAATGCTTACGGCGTTGCCGGCATCAACCATAGACTCGGTAACCGTGGGGGCGTAGCTGGTAACACAGCCTGCAAAGCTTGCGCATATAGCCACTACCAATATAATAACGCTTATTTTTTTGAACATACAAAATCCTCCATATAATAACTAAAAAGTAGAATAGCACACATATGATAACGATAAGTAAACATATAATGTACAAATTGTTAATTAACGCGACAGATTTTGCTCTAATCAAATATTAATGAATTGTCAATTTTTAAAAAAGCGGCAAATGCCCTTGACTGATGGGCGTTTATAAGTTATACTGTAGAGGAATGGGCGCAATTTGTTTGCCAAATACAAATGCAGGAGATTTTAGCTATGACAGGAATTAAAAAAGGCCTATATTTATTGCTGACTTTGGTATTGTTGCTTAATACCGTAGCTGTTGGCGGTATCTTTGGTTTTTCTGCCTCTGCCGCAGACAGTCTTACCCTTATTAACGGCAGTACTTTAAAGATTTCGGGCAACTATCTTATGGATATCGTTGCAGGTACTTCCGCAAGCACTATAATCGGCAACTTCGTTGAGAACGTTACCGTTACCAAGGCAAGCGGTGTTGCAGTATCGGATACTTCCGTTGTCTGCACGGGTTACATCGTTGCCAACGGCAGTGCAAAGCTCAGCATCGTTATTTCCGGCGACGTAAGTCTTGACGGTAGCATTGACTCTACCGACCTTATGGGTATCGAGAGCTGTGTTTCCAACGGTGTCGGTGTTGCGGGCGCTAAGGGCAACGCTGCCGACATAAATTCCGACGGTATCATTTCCTCCGTTGACGTGCTTTTCATTCAGAACCACGTAGGTGGCGGCGAAAGTGTATTTAAGCGTCTTTACGGTGCTAAGTTCGTTTTAAGCGAAAACACCGCAAAGTATGCTTCTGCTTCCGATGCAAAGGCGGGCACAAACTCTACGGGTACTGCGGCTGCAGGTACGTATTACGTGTACAAGGCATACCCCCACGGCTTGAACGGTATGTATAACATCACCACCGATTCTACGGGCGCCGTAGCAGGCTTTTGGGTAAACCTTAAGGATAGCAGTTCTGCCGTAACGGGCACTCCTTATGCCGTTGTTACTACCATTAACAAATACGCCTCTTCTTCTGATGCGTTGAACAAGATCAATCCCACCGGCACTATCGATGCGGGCACTTACTATATCTACAACGCATATCCCAACGGCTACAACGGTATGTATAACCTTACCTTGGACACTACCGGTGCTACCGCAGGCTTCTGGATAAACCCCAACGAAAACGTTAAGAAGGCGGCTACTTACGTGCTTAGCGTTGACGTACCCAAGTACGGCTCTGCCGCTAACGCTGTGTCCAAGGTTAACTCCACGGGCACTGCAACCGCAGGTACTTACTATATTTACAGCGGCTATCCTCAGGGTCTTAACGGTATGTATAACCTTACTACCGACCCCACGGGGGACACTGCAGGCTTCTGGATCAATCCTTCTGAGATTTCTTCCGGTTTTGTTAACGCTAACGGCACCGTAAAGCTTAGCCGTAATATCAATAAGTATTCCTCTTCTACCGACGCGGCACATCAGACCAATATAACCGGCACCGTTGATAAAAGCACTACTTATTACGTATACAAGAACTATCCCAACGGTGTGAACGGTGTTTACAACATCACCACCGACCCCACGGGCGCTACCGCAGGTTGCTGGGTAAATCCCGTGGAAAGCCTTGCTCCCAAGCTTAATTACAACACGGTAAAGGCTGTTTGGATCTCCCAGTACGAGATAAACTCCATGATCCGTAACTATACAGGTCAGTATTCCAAGAGCACCTTTACCTCCAAGGTTAACAAGGCGCTTACCGCCGCTAAGGAAACGGGCTTCAACACCATTATGGTTCAGGTTCGTCCTAACGGTGACAGCTTCTATCCCTCCAGCTACTATCCTTACTCCAAGTATATAGTTGGCAGCTACGGTAACACTTCTTCCTACGACCCCTTCCAGGTAATTGTTGACGAAGCGCAGAAGCTTGCTCTTTCCGTACACGCATGGGTTAACCCCCTCCGTTTGATGAGCACTTCCGAAATAGCTTCCGTAAGCAGCTCTTACCTTATCAAGCAGTGGTATAACAGCTCCTCCTACAAAGGCACTTATATCGTTGCTTATAACGGCACCTATTATCTCAACCCCGCTTACGAAGCAGTTCGTAACCTTATAATTGACGGCGTTGAGGAAATTTGTAACAACTACAACGTTGACGGTATCCATTTTGACGACTATTTCTATCCCACTACCGACGCTTCCTTCGACCAAGCGGCATTTACCGCCAGCGGTCAGTTAAGCAGAGGTACCTTCCGCCGTTCTTGCGTAAACCTCCTTGTAAAGGGTGTTTACAGCGCTGTTAAGGCTATTGACGACGATATTATCTTCGGTATATCCCCCTCCGGTAACATTACCAACAATATGGATATGTACTATGCAGACGTTAAGACTTGGGCGAACAACGAAGGCTACGTTGACTACTTGGCACCTCAGCTTTATTGGGGCTTCCAGCACACCGTAAGTCCTTACGAAACCGCTTTGGCAAGCTGGGTAAACCTTATCGGCGCAAAGGATTACGTAAAGCTTATCGTTGGTCTTGACCTTTCCATGGCGTCCGGTGAAACCGATTCCTATGACGGTACCGAATGGAGCACTTATAAAGACGTAATTGCAAGACAGATTTCCGTTTCCTCTACTAAGGAGAACTTTGCGGGCGTATGTCTGTTCAGTATGCAGTACTACTACAACGTAAGCTCCGGCGCCTACGTAAGCGGACTTACGGCTGAACGTCAGAACTTCACCCCCGTAATCAAGGCACTTTACGTAGATTAATTAAGAGGTTTTTATGTACACAAGCATACCTAAACTCGGCTTTGGCATGATGCGTTTGCCTATGATTGGCAAAAGCGTGGATATTGAGCAAACTAAAACCATGGTAGACCGCTTTATAGAAGCAGGTTTTACCTATTTCGATACGGCGCGCGGATATATAGAAGGTCTTTCCGAGCGCGCCGTAAAGGAAGCTTTGTCCGACCGATACCCCAGAGATAAGTATCTTTTGGCTGATAAATATTCCTGGTGGTGCGTTAAGGACGGGGACAGCGAGGGGTTCTTTAACTCTCAGCTGGAACGCACGGGAGTTGAATATTTTGACTTCTACCTTATCCACGCCATTGATAAAAGCAGTTACGAAAAGTATAACGAGCAAAATGCGTGGCAGTTTTGTGCGGAGCTTAAAAAGAAGGGGCTCATTAAAAACTTCGGTTTTTCCTTCCACGATGATGCGGAGTTTTTGGATAAGCTGTTGACGGAGCACCCTGAGGTGGATTTCGTTCAGCTTCAGCTTAATTATCTGGATTGGGAAAGCAAGTCCGTCCAGTCCGAAAAATGCTACCACGTGGCAAGAAAGCACGGCAAGGACGTAATAGTTATGGAGCCCGTAAAGGGCGGCGCCTTGGCGGTTCTGCCTGAGGATTGCCGTAAAATGCTTGCGGCGGTTACCCCCGATAAAAGTCCCGCTTCCTTCGCGTTGCGCTTCGTTGCTTCCCTTGACGGGATAATAACGGTGCTTTCGGGTATGTCGCTTACGGAGCAGGCTGAGGATAACATTGCCACCATGAGCGAGTTTATCCCCCTTTCCGCTGAGGAGACCGAGGCAGTTGCCGCGGTGGCGGAGTATCTTGAGGCTGTACCCACGGTGCCTTGCACTGCTTGCAAGTACTGCGTTGAGAATTGCCCTATGGGTATTGCCATCCCCGGAATAATCAGGGGCGCTTATAACAGCTATCTGAGCTATGATAACCTGCCCATGTCCAAGGACAAATATAAGTTTGCCCTTTCAAACGGCAAGGGCGCGGATGAGTGCATCGCTTGCGGTGCGTGCTTGGAGGTTTGCCCCCAGAAAATAGAAATACCTTCCATTTTAGAGAAGTGTAAAAAACTTTTCTGCTAACAGGGAATATAAAATTCACTCCACGAAGTTTGACGACTTCGCGGGGACCCCGACAAGAAATGCCCGACCTCTCGAAAAGGTCGGGCATTAGTTTTGTTGTTTTATGGGTTATAACAGGTTTTTCCTCAACTCGGCACCGCTTAAAGCGCTTAAATATGCGGGCGGTACGTCAAACAAGGTCTTGCAACCCGTCATGCCCTCGTTGCTCATACGGTAAGCGGCGCGGGCGCAAGCGGCTATAACAGACGAGGTGAATTCGGGGTTAGAGTCCAGCTTCAGGCTGTACTCGATAACGTGGCTGTTTTGCCTTTCTGCTCCCGTCTTACCGCAACGGATAACGAACCCACCGTGGGGGATGCCGCTGTGGTCACGCTTCAGCTCCTCGGCGCTTATAAAATGCACCGTGGTTTCATACTCGTCAAAGTAGTTGGGCATGGTCTTTATCTCGGTTTCTATTCTTGCCTTGTCGGCACCCTCGGCAACCACCACGAAGCACTCTCTGCGGTGCTTTTCCCCCGTAGAAAGGGTGGGATTTTCCCCTTTACGCACGGCTTCAAGGGCGCTTTCAATGGGAATGGTGTACTGCTTGGCATCCAAAACGCCGTCAATACGGCGGATAGCATCGGAATGCCCTTGGCTTACGCCCTTGCCCCAGAAGGTGTAGTCCTTACCCTCGGGCAATATCGCCCCCGCGTAAAGGCGGTTAAGGGAGAACATACCCGGGTCCCAACCGCAGGAGATAAGGGCGATCTTTCCGCCCTCTTTTGCCGCGTTATCCACCGCCTCAAAGTGCTGAGGAATTTTTGCGTGGGTATCAAAGCTGTCCACCACGTTAAAATCCTTGGCATATTGGGGTGTCTGCTTGGGAAGGTCCGTGGCACTGCCGCCGCAAAGCACCAAAACGTCTATCTTGTCCTTGTAATCAAGAACGCTGTCAGCGGAATATACCGAAGCGCCCTCGGTCAATAGCTTGAGGCTTTTTGGGTCTCTGCGGGTGAACACACCGAAAAGTTCCATATCGCTGTTTTGGGAAATAGCACACTCTAAGCCTTTGCCTAAGTTGCCGTAACCCATTATACCTATTCTGATCATAGCATTTTCTCCTTGGTGTCGGTACTTATTTCTTCTTCTTTTTAGCGGCGATTATGCCTATTATGCCGCCTAAAACTGCCGCAGCACCTGCGATGATACCGATCTTTGCGCCGCCGGAAAGACCGCCCTTGCCGCCTTCGGCTACAGAGCTTTCTTCTTCCGCTTTTTCTTCAACGAACTCAGCCGTTATTTCCATATTGCCCTTTACGGTGCATTCGATGTAAAGACTGCCGTTGTCGTCCGTTACGAACTCGCTTTCAACGCCGTTTATGTAAAGCTTTTCGGGCACAAAGCCTTCCGTAGGCTCCATTTCTATGCTGAACTTATCGCCTATGCGCAGTTTTTCCGTAGTTTCGGTTAACTCTTCGCCTTCCTTGGTAAGCACGTTTACGGTGTAAAGACGGCAATCTTCAATAAGCCACTCCAACAAATAGGGATCCTTAACCTCTTCCATAGCAGGGGTCCAAGCGTTGTGGCCCTTGCCTTGGAATTCCGTATAATGCACGTCGGCGCCGATCTTTTCAAGGGCTTCAACCATTTCTCTGGTGCCTTTAACGGGAACGGAAACGTCGTTATCGCTGTGGAAGGTCCATATTTTTATGTCTTTAAGGTTTTCAGCGTGGGAGGGGTCACCGCTTCCGCAGATGGGGAAGATGGCGTTGAACAGTTCGGGGTAGCGGGTTGCCAAGTCCCAAGTGCCGTAACCGCCCATGGACATACCGCCAAGCATTACGTTATCCTTGTCTGCGTTGTCTTCTTCAAGCACTTTAAGTATAAGCTCGTAAACAGCGTTAAGGGGCGGGCTCATAGGTACTTCGTCAATATTGTAAGAGTTTTGATTGTAAGGAGTGTTTACCCACTGGTTTTCCTTGTGGCACTGAGGTGCGATAACTATGTAAGGCACGTCGGCAAGCACTTCCTCAGCACTTGGAGAGATAAGATAATTAACGGTGGATATTTGATCTCTTAACTGTTGTTCGTTATTGTCGCCTTGACCGCCCGAACCGTGAAGGAACACGAATACCATAGCGGGGTTTGCCTTATCCTCTGCGTTGTATGCGGGGGAATAATATTTGCGGTAGGGAAGCACCGTACCGTCAGAGCTTTCAAAGCTCAAAGCCTCCATTATTTCCAGAGATTCACTTTTGCCAACGTTGGTTATAAGGGAATAATCGCGCTTTGCCGTAAGCTCCTCAGAGCTTTCAGCCGCGTGTACGCTGATTCCTGTAAGCACTATGCCCGCCAAAGCACCCAATGCGATAAGCTTGATAAAAGTCTTCATTTCAAGTCCTCCAAAAATTTTATATTTTGCATTCTATTGCCTTACCTAAGGCAAAGGAATAAATATACGCTTTTGTAACGGGCTTGCCCGTTGTTTTTTCCACGTACAGACTGTAAAGCTTTAGCTGTACGCCGTGTTTTTCCGCAAGAAGGGATTCCATCCCCGCTTTTGCATAGTCGGTCTTATAGTCCACCAAGGTGTAGCCGCCCTCCTCGTTAAGGAAGAAGCAGTCGATAACACCCTGCAAAAGGGGTGAGCTTTCAGCACCGAAAAGTGCGCCGTCTAAGGTGGTGGTAAACCGCTTCTCTCGGTAAAGCTTGGGCGATGCCTTCATCTTGCCGTAAAGCTCCGCCTTGAAGAAGCGTTCCAAGGCTCCCTCATCCATTAAAGTGCGTTCTTCTGCGGAGATAAAACCTTTCTCCAAAAGTCTGTCCGCTTCTGCCTTTACGCTTTCCTCCGCCCTTGCAAAGTCTGCAAACTGCATAAACAAATGGTTTGCCGTGCCTTTTAGTGCGGCAGTAGGCTTTGCTGTGATTGCAAACGCAGGCTCCCGTTCCGTTGCCTTGGATACCGCCTTAGGACGGAAGATGCCCTCGGCATCCTTTTCTATAAGGGAGGCGGAAAGCTTAAGAAGCTGTGCGCCCTCCGCTTTTTCCGTTGGGGAAATAGCGGGCAAGGGCAGCTCCTCGTACTCCGTATCTTCCGCTATCAGCGTTTCCGATTCCGAGGCAGAATCGGTAAGCATATCCTTTACCCGTATATTATAATACATTTCTTCGTTTAATGCAACAGCATCGGCAATTAAATCAAAGTAGCTGCCGCTTTTATTTTTTTCCGTACACTCGCTATAGCTCTTTTTTAAGGTAGCGGTTATATAAAGCTTTTCCGCGGCGCGGGTAAAGGCAACGTAAAGGATACGCAGTTCCTCCGCTATAGCGCGCTTATCCTCTGCCCACAGCTCCGCTTGTCTTAGCAATGTGTCCGTATCCACCCCTGATTTTTGCCGTTTAAGCTTAACGAGCACACCGTTTCTATAGCTTACGGTTATGGGCTGTTTGCGGTCTGCCTTTTTAAAATCACTGCCGCAGTCCGCCACGAAAACTATGGGGAACTCCAAACCCTTGGAGCCGTGTATGGTCATAAGCCTTACACCCTCACCCGCATCCTCTTTTTCAGCGGTGGGGCTGCTTTTCGTTTCCTCCAGCCTTTGCAAATACTCCGTAAACACGCTTACGCCTTTGTAGCTGTTGTCCTCCATGCTCATGGCAAGTCGGTAAAAGGCAAGCAGGTTTGCGCGGTAAAGCTTCTCCTTGCCTTGGGGGGCGAAGGACATAATTCTGCTTTCCTCATAGAAGTGCCACAGCAGCTTGTGGACGGGCAATATCAAGGCCTTCGTGCGGTAAATACCAAGCTTTTCCAAAAACAGCTTGCACTTTTCCGATAGCTCGTCTTTGCCGCCCTTGTTAAGCAAGGGCTTCGTTTTAAGCTTCTTATAGGGCAACTGCGCCGCCTTAAAGCGGTAAAATCTGTTTCTTTCTCTGTTGCCCAAGGCGGTATGGCGCATATCCTCGTACAGGGACGAGCCGCCTCTGCGGATACTTAAAAGCTCGTCGGCGGTGAACTTAAAAACGGGACTTCTCAGCAACGCCGCCAAGGACGTATCATCGGTGGGGTTATCAATTACCCTCAGGGCGGAGATTACCAAAAGCACCTCCGGTTGTTTTAAAAGCTCCTCCTTGCCTACGGAAAGGCTTACGGGTACACCTTTTGCGCTAAGTGCCGTGGCAAAAGCTTTAAGGGGCGCGCCTCTGCGGCACAGTATGGCGATATCGGAAGGCTTTCTGCCCCCTTTGATAAGCTTTACGACCTCTGCCGTTATATACGCCGTTTCCCCTTCGTTGTCGGGCGCGTTTTCAAAAACGCGTATTTCCGTCTTCTCGCATTTTTTACTGTTTTTGCTGAAGACCAAGGCTTCTTCTTTGTAGTCGCTTCCTGCGCTTTCTACGGTGTATATTTTGCTGAAGACGTGGTTGCAAAAATCCACTACCCCCTTGTCACAGCGGAAGTTTTCTTTAAGCAGGATCTTTATGCCCTCGCTGTCGTCGCCGTCACCGAACTTGTCACGGTAGGAGATAAAAAGGTCGGGATAAGCGCCTCTGAAGCCGTATATGCTCTGCTTAACGTCGCCTACCATAAACCGCTTGCCCGTACCGATAAGCCTGAAAATGGTGTCCTGCAATGGGCTTACGTCCTGATATTCGTCAATATATACCTCTTCATAGGCAGCGGCAAGCTGATGGCAAAGGGGCGTTTTTAAAAGTCCTTTGGGGGTTCTTTCCACAAGCAAGTCCAAAAAACATTGCTCGCCGTCGGCAAAATCTATCACCCCGCGGCGGTTTTTTTCTTCTCTGTAGGCGCGGTCAAGTCGGCTGATAAACTCAAGGATACCCTCCAGCACCTCGGCGGTGTAGCGGTATTCGGTCTTTAGCTCCTCCTCGGTGCAAGCGAAGGTCATAAGGCCCTTGCGGTTCTTTACAAAATCCTCGTAAGCCTTAACGTAGCCGTCGCTGCATTTGTTTGGTCGTCGTAAACCAACGGTTAGGGCGGATTCCGCGGAAAAGGCATCGTACCCTTGGGAAAGGGCGGTGTTTAAAGCCGTAAGCAGTCCGTCCAGCGTTTCGGCATACTGAGCCTGTTTTTCGTTTTCCGCCGTAGCGTAAAGGATTTTTATGTCCTCCTCCATGGCTTTAAGCTTTTCTTCTATGCCTATCTTTACGGTCTTGCCGTGGTTAGACTCCAAAAAATCCTTGTAGCTGAATAGTTTTTCCTCTTCCAAGTATTCGTCCACCTTGGAGTGAAGCCATTCTATATAAAAAGGATAGGACCGTATGGCTTTGTATAGACCTACCATGGCAGTTATCAGCCCCGAATCGCTTTTGTGGTTTGCAAAATTGTCAAGCAATATATCTATATGTACGCTGTCCTCGTCGCAAAGCTCGGTAAGCACCTTTTCAGCGCTGTCCGTAAGCAACGCACCGCAAAGTGCCTCGTCACCTACGGAGGTGCCTCCCAGCTCCAAAGCGGTGGCGTATTGCTTTACGTATTGCAAGCAAAAGCTGTCAATGGTGCCGATGTCTGCCGTGGGTAAGGCATAAAGCTGCCTTAAATAACCCTTGTTGTCGGGATGAGCGTCGCACAGCTCCTTTAATCGGGCGGAAAGCTTTGCCTTTAAGTCGGCGGCGGCAGAGTTTGTAAAGGTTACAACCAAAAAATCCCCTATATCCGCGCCGGATTCTATTTTTTTAAGCAGTCGCTTGGCAAGCACCGTGGTTTTGCCGCTTCCCGCACCGGCAGAAACAAGCATATCCTTGCCGCCACGGTCTATTGCGTTTTTTTGTGATGTAGTTAAGTTCATATTACCGTCCCGTCTTAGCTGAAAGACCAAGATTCCTTTTTCTGTCTGCATACCTCACCGTAGGGGCAATAGCCACAGTCGGTGCTTTTTTTCTTGAAAGGGGAAACGCACATCTCGCCGTCAAGTATTTTGTCGGCGGTTTCCGTCATATGGTTAAAGGTCTGCTCTCTGTATAAAGCAAGCTCCTCATCGCTTACCGCAACGGCACCTATACATCCCGCCTTGCCTCTGCCGTCCATGGCGGTTATTACCGCCTCGTCGTTTATGACCATGCCTTTTTGCTTGGTGGTTTTTCCGTCCTTGGGCAGTTCAAAGCTTCGGTACAGCACGCCCGCGGGCAGTGCGCCTTCCTTGTCGTTATCGCAGTAGGTGAAAAGGTAGGACAGCATCTGCAATCCCTCGCCGCGCTCTATCATTTGCGCGTTTAAGCTTTTTTCACTGCTTTTGTAATCTACAACCCGTATGTATTTTTTGCCGTCTATTACCGCCTTGTCTACCCGGTCTATATAGCCGTTGGTGCTTACGGTTCTGCCCTTTTTGCTTATCAGTACGGGCGGTGCCACACCGCCGCTTCCTATTTTTACCTCAAAGCCGTCGGGCACGAAGGCGCTGTTCTCAAACTCGTTACAAAGCTGTTCGCACACAAAGCACGCTACGTTTTTAAGCCTGTCTATATGCTTTGCCAGCCGTTTTGCGGGGGGAGTGGGGAAGACCTTGCTTACGTAGGCCTCCGTAAGCACGTCCAGCTCGTTTTTTATGCCCTTGCGGTCTGTGTTTACGTAACCGCCCAAATCCTTGCGCTTGTCCAAAAAATGCTCCATGATATAGTGCAGATAGGTGCCCGTATCCACGGATGAAAACCTTATGTTGCGGTCGTCCCTTAGCTTCAGCACGTACCGCAAAAGATAGCTGAAACCGCAGTTGTTATAGCAGTCCATCTTAGAGTAGGACAAAATTATTTTCTGTCTGTGGCTTTCCTTTACGTAGGCCTCGCTGTCTTGCAAGGGGGGGCAGTCCTCGTCAATTCCCTTGCAACCTACGCTTAAAAGATAGGCTTTAAGGTTTTCTTTAAGACGGGGGTTTTTGATATAGGGGTATATATCCTCCGCCGCCTTGGTGCAAAACATATAGTCCCTTTCGTCCTCGCCGAAGGGATACACGGTGTTATGGGGGAACATCGCCGCAAGGGCTGTAAACGCAGGGGAAGGGGTGGCACCGTCTGCGGTTATACAGCTTACGGAAAGATACTCCGACGGTGCGGTGCAGGCTATGTAGAAGAAAAACCTTTCCTCGTCGATGGCTTTGTCCGTAGGCGGCAATAGCTCGATGCCGTGTTTTTCAAGGGTTTGGCTTTCCTTGTGGTTGAACACACCGCTTTTCTTGGGCAGGGAGGGGAACTCACCCTCGTTAACCCCTAAAATTATCATGGCTCTCACACCGTCACTACGCATAAGACGGGCATCGCCTATGCTTACGCCGTGGGCAAGGGTGGGTATCGCGCCTAAGTCGCCGGCTTCAAGCATCGCACCTATCAGGGCGCGCAGTTCACCCACGGTAACGGGCATATCCCCCGCAAGGGAGCACAGACGGTCGAATATATCCACCGTAAGTCCCCATAAAGCGTAGGTTTTTGCGGCACCGTCCGTATCGCCCAAAAGCTCCAAGCTTCGGGCGGTTTCCTCCAATCGGGCACATCCGCCGCAGTCCTTCAGGTGGGAGTATATAAGCCGCACACCCTTTTCCACCGTAAGCTCTTTACTCCTCAGTCCCTCAACGGTGGGGGACAGACTTTGGGCAAGCAGAGCCTTTGCCTTGTTTATTCTGTTTAAAAGCGCCTCGTCTGCGGGACTGATGCTTTCTCTGTAGCCGGAAGGGTTCATAAGCCACGGACTGTCTTTAAGCCAGCCGTTGCCGTTTATCCTCCAGCTTTCGCCGTAATGGATAAGCTCGTCCGCTTCCTTTTGGCGAAGAATGGAGAAGTTGCTTTTTAAGTACTTTTTTATCGCCCATAAGGGCGCTTTTTCCGCCGCTATGTCCAAAACCCCCATAATAAAGGCGCTTAGAGGCTTGGTGGCGGCAGAATCCTTCTCCGCAAAATAGAAAGGGATTCCGTATTTGCGAAGGACCTCGTCCAATATACCGCTGTAGTTTTCGGGATGACGGCAAGCAACGGCTATGCTGTTAAAGTCGTAGCCTTTACCGCGCAGGGCGTATATTTCCGATGCCGCCCTCAAGCTTTCCTCGTATCTGTCCTTGCATTGAGCCAAGGAGATACTGTCTGCCTTTTCACCGTAGGGAGCCGCCCTGTGCCATAACTTTTCTTCTAAATAGCGTAAAGCTTTATCTTCACTTCCGTAGTTTTCTCTGAGGAAAATATCCTTGCAAGGGACGGGGCATATGCTTTTGATTTTCTCCGCGCAGTTAAAAGTGCCGTTGAAAATGCCGCTTTCGTCCTCGTCACACAAAAAGCTTACGTATATATCCTCCGCGCTTTCGGAAATACGGGCGATAATATCGTACTGGTTGGGGGTGAAGGTGTAGATTCCGTCTATAAAAACGGAACATCCCTTAAAAAAGTCGGTCCCCTCAAGGGCTTTATTAAGCCGTTTAAGTCCGTCTTCGTCATCGGTCTTGTCGTTGCCCAACAGTTTTTCGTACTGCTTATATATAAGTATCAGGTCTTGAAGCTTGCTTCCCAAGCCGCCGTCACCCTTTATGTCCTTTACCTTGCTTTTTAAGCCGTCGGCAGAAACACCCAAACGCTTTATGGCGCTTACGGTTTCTCTCAGCTCCCCTATATCTTTGGCGGAGGGGGCGGTATATAACCGCAACTGTTCTTTAAGCTCTAAAAGTGCGCGGCGCACAAGTACGGTCTTCCCCACACCGTCCACCGCCGTGGTGTTAAGACCGCCTATGGTGCGGAATACGTGGTTGGGAAGCCGTTCAAAGTTAAGAACCTCGGTACCCAAGGCGGTGGCACCCGCTTTTTCCAGCCTAAGCTCCGTATCCACGCTATGCTGTTCGGGCACTAAAAAAAGACAGTCTGCACCCACAGACTGCTTTTCTTTAAGACAATTTATAAGATACTCTGTTTTTCCGCTTCCTGCTCTTCCGAAAATCCTATAGAGCATATGAACCTCCTATGAAAACAACCACTCTAACAATTTAAACTTGAATTTATAGCGTTTTGCATCGGTTTTGAATACGCGGTGGGAACCGTCGCCATCCCAAGCTATGCTGAGACTGTCTGCCGCGCCCGTACACATGGGCGGGAACAGCACGCACCACCAATTTTGCCCTTCGCCTTCTCCCAACACTATACGCAGGGATTTATAGTTGCCTGCGGGCAGGGTGGTTTCTCCGTACTCTCTGGTGGGGTAGTGCTCTACACCGTAGCAAAGGGTGGCGCGGTAGCTGAAGCCTTGGTCTTCCAACACGCGGTTGGCAAGCTCCACCGCGCTTTCTGCGGCGGCAAGGCTTAGGTTTTCTGCCGCTTCTATAGTTTCCGCATTGCCGAAAAGTTCGGCTTTAAGTATTTCATCTCTTATTTTAAGCTTTACGGCTTGGTCGGCTTCGCTGTCGGAGTTGGCAATTATATGAAGCCGTATCAGCTTGTCGTAAACCTGACCTTCCGTGCCGATAAGCACCAAATCGCACACTACAAGAGTCAAAAGACACAGCGCCAAACACAACGCCACCGCTTTTAGGGTTATTTTTTGTTTTTTCATAGCCGTT
Source organism: Clostridia bacterium (assembly GCA_017397805.1). Lineage (GTDB taxonomy): Bacteria > Bacillota > Clostridia > Oscillospirales > CAG-382 > SIG636. The sequence continues at coordinate 21,875 of JAFQHW010000035.1, forward strand.
ATAACGGAGAGTTATGTATAATTTTATCTCCGTTCCTCCTTCAAAAGGAGTGTTGACGGCAATTCTATATTTTATTCACGCTTTCTGCGCAGACGCCGCCTACGGCTTTTGCCGCCGCCGCGGCTTTTTCTCCGTCGGCAAAGATGCCGAACACCGTAGGCCCCTTACCGCTTATGCCGGAATATACGGCACCGTGAGCTTTTAGCGTTGCCATATGCTCTGCAACGGTACCGTCGCGCTCTGCCGCAAAGGGCAAAAAGCTGTTACCGCAAAGGCTGTAATCGGGGGTGTTCTCCCAAGACTTAAAGAAAGCTTCGGCATTGGGGTAGGGGTTAACGCCCTTATCCAAGGCGCGGTACATTTCGGGGGTGGAAAGCCGTTCCTTGCCGTAAAGGAGCACGAAATACAGCTTACGCTCCTTTATGGCGCTCAGCTTTTCTCCTATGCCTCTTGCACGCTTAGTGCCGCCGACAAGGCAAAATGGCACGTCTGCGCCTAACTCAAGGGAGATTTTTTCCAACTGCTCCGCGGTAAAAGGACTTCCGTACAGTCGGTTAAGTCCTCTCAGCACCGCCGCACCGTCGGCACTGCCGCCGCCAAGTCCCGCACATTGAGGGATTCGTTTCTCAAGGCAAATGGAAGCGCCGCCGCTTATGCCGCTTTCCCTGAAGAAAAGCCGCGCCGCCTTTACCGCCAAGTTGTCCTCACCGCAGCTTAGCCGTTGCCCCTTTACCGTAAGGCTTACAGCGTCCGCTTTTTCAAGACTTATAAGGTCGCAAAGGCTTACGGTCTGCATAAGACTATCCAATAAATGGTAGCCGTTTTCCGCGCGCGCGCCTACCGAAAGGCAAATATTAAGTTTTCCGTAGGCGTTTTCGCATATCATATCTTCAATATCCTGTTGGTTTTGATGTAAACCGCTTTCGGCGGGCAAAGCTCCTGACAGCAGAAGCACAAAATGCACTTATCTCTGTGTATCTTAGGCTTGCCGCCCTTCATTTCAATGGTCTTTACGGGGCAATACTCCGCGCATTTTCCGCAACGGACGCATTTTTTGCGGTCTATCTTGGGGCGCGGCTTGAAAAACTTTATCACTCTGCCGCCGCACATATTCTGCATCCTGGTAATAAGGGATATTTTCCCCTTGGGGTGACTGTCGGGCAGTACCAAATCACGGATTTTAAAGCCTTCAAACTCCGCTTCGCTTAAATTTGTGCACTCGTATCCTACGGATTCGGGGCACAGAGCACGCGCTTTTGCATCCAAAAGCTGGGGCACGTCATTAAGTCCCAAAAGGGTGGCGCACACGCTGTCACACATAAAAGCGTCTGTACTAACGGCAACGAAGCCAAAATTGCGGGTGATGCCCGCGGTGGGACCGTTGCCCTCCATACCTACGATTCCGTCGGCAATATTAAGACAAATGGGAAGGGCAACGTGCAGATCGTTAAGCATCCGCACGAAATCGTTAATTTGTGGGAAACGGGCGTGCAGTTCAAACTTCCTAAGTCCCGGTACTGCGCCGAAGGTGTTCTTCGCCGCACCCGAATACATAGTAAGTGCGTGGGTCTTCACCTTGCACAGATTAATAATAAGCTCAGCCTCCGCTATAGGCTTTATTATCTCAAAGTTTTTGGTGATAAGTCCGTGAGGGGTATCCACCGTCACGCTTTCCGCCTTGGTGCAAAGCTTTACGTTAAGGTCGGACAAGGCTTCGGTAACACCGCAAGCGGCAAACTGGGATCTTAAAGAACTGTCCGTATAAGTGCCGCCGTGGCTTTCCGCAACGCTTATCTCCGCACCCGCTTCAAGAAGCGTTGTGCATAATGCGCGAAGCATCTTCGGGTGGGTGGTAGCGCCCGATTCTATACCCTTTTTGGTTACCAAGTTGGGTTTTATAAGCACCCTTTTTTTGCCCTTTAAAAAGGCTTTTGCGCCGCCGTAGGGTGCAAAAACGTCCTTCATCAGCTTTTGCATGGTCTGCTCTTGGTAGTCGGCGGCTTTGTATAAATAAACTTTTTCCATATTAAAACAACGTTATCTGGTCGGATTCGGGCAGTGTGTCCACCGCGCCGTTCTTCTTAAGCACCTCTACTACGGTTTTTGTAAGCGCCGCTTTGCGCTTCAATTCCTCTAAGGTGGAGGCGCCGTCCTCGTGGATGGCTTTATAAATATTCTCCGCCGCCGCTTCACCCAATCCGTTCAGGGAGGATAGGGGCAGTCTTATCTTGCCGTTTTCGGGCACGAAGGCAAAGGCTCTGCTTTTAAACACGTCCACGGGCAAAAACTCTATCCCTCTCGCCTGCATCTCTATAACCAGATACAAAATGGATAAGGTTTCCTCCTCCTTGGCGGTGGGGTTGGTAAGTGCTTCCAAATCCGTGCGCGCTTTAAAGGAACGCTCCTTGTTAAGCATAAGCTCCGCATCAAAACCCGTCTGCTTTACGGTAAAGTACGCCGCGTAAAACTCCATGGGGCGGTGCACCTTAAACCAGCCTAAACGCAGTGCGGCTATCATATACGCCGCCGCGTGTGCTTTGGGGAACATGTACTTTATCTTATTGCAGGAGTCGATATACCATTGGGGCACGTTTGCCGCCTTCATCTCCTCCTCGTATTCGGGTTTTACACCCTTACCCTTACGCACATCCTCCATTATCTTAAAGGCGCTTTGATAATTAACACCCTTTTGGATAAGATAAAGCATTATACTGTCACGGGTACCGATTATCTCGGATATGGTGCAGGTGCCGTTATTTATAAGGTCCTCACCGTTGCCCAGCCAGATGCCCGTCCCGTGGGAAAGACCTGATATCTGCAACAGGTCGGAGAAGCACTTGGGGCGCGCTACTTTAAGCATTTTGCGCACGTAGGGGGTGCCGCATTCGGGCATCCCGTAGGTGCCGGTCTCACTGCCGATGGTTTCGGGACTTACCCCTATGGATTTGGTGGAAAGGAACAGGTCCATGACCTTGGGGTCGTTCATGGGTACGGTACGCACGTCTATGCCCGTATAATCCGTAAGCTTGCGGTATATGGTGGGTACGTCGTGCCCCAGCATATCCAATTTAAGCAAGGTATCGTGAAGATATTCGAAAGCGAAGTGGGTGGTAACGACACCGCTGGACTCCTTCTCCGCGGGATACTGTACTGCCGAAAAATCGTAGATTTCGTATTCCTTGGGGATAACCACGATGCCGCCGGGGTGCTGACCCGTGGTGCGCTTAACGCCGGTACAGCCTGCGGCAAGACGGGATATTTCCGCCTTGGAAAGGTTTTTGTTATGCTCCTCCGCATATTTTTTTGCGTAGCCGAAGGCGGTTTTTTCCGCTATGCCGGAAACCGTTCCCGCACGGAATATATTTTCCGCACCGAAAAGCACTTCGGTGTATTTATGGGATTTACCCTGTATCTCACCTGAGAAGTTAAGGTCTATATCGGGGGCCTTATCGCCCTTGAAGCCCAAGAAGGTTTCAAAGGGAATATCGTGACCGTCGTTGATCATCTTAACGCCGCATTCTTCGCAGTCTCTGTCGGGCAGGTCGAATCCGCTGCCCACACTGCCGTCAAGGAAGAAAATGCTCTTTTTGCACTTGGGACAGCGATAATGGGGAGGGAAGGGATCCACCTCGGAAATGCCCGAAAGGGAGGCAACCACGGATGAGCCTACGGAGCCTCTGGAGCCTACGAGGTAGCCGTTTTCCTCGCTGTTTTTAACCAGCTTTACCGCTATCATATACAAGGAGGCAAAGCCGTGTTCGATGATAGAGCCAAGCTCTCTTTCCAATCTGTCCTTTACCACGTCGGGCAAGGGAGAGCCGAAACGGTTTTCCGCTTCCGCATAGCAAAGCGCCTTCAGTTCCTCGGTTGCGCCCTCAAGCTCGGGGGTGTACTGTCCGTCGGGGATGGGCAGTATATCCTCTATCATATCCGCTATCTTTCTCGTGTTGGTAACCACTACCTGAAAAGCCGTTTCCTTGCCTAAATAGGCAAACTCTTCCAACATTTCGTCGGTGGTACGCAGATACAAGCCAACGTCGCTGTCCGCACCTTTCATCTTCTTCACCCACAGCATGACCTTACGGTATATCTCGTCTTCGGGGTTAAGAAAATGCACGTCGCCCGTAGCGCAAACGGGTTTATTCTGTTTTGCGCCGATGGCTACTATCTTGCGGTTTATATCCCACAGGGCGTTGTGGTCACGCACCTCGCCGCTTTCTATAAGAAAAGCGTTGTTGCAGTTGGGCATTATCTCAAAATAGTCGTAAAAATCGGCAATTTTAAGCTGTTCACCGTACTTTTTGTTCTCAAGCACCGCGCGGTAAAGCTCGCCCCTTTCGCAAGCAGAGCCTATTATAAGACCTTCTCTGTGTTGGGAGAGGACGGTCTTGGGTATGCGGGGCACGCGGTAGAAGGAATCCAGATAAGAGCTGCTTATTATCTTATACAGATTCTTTAGTCCCGCCGTGTTTTTAACTAAAATCGATATATGGTAAACGTCTTTTATCTTTTTGGGGTCGGAGGAGCCGCTCATCGCCTCAAGCATCTCACCAACGGTATAGACGCCCTGCTTTTTAAGCTTATCCACCATGCAGGCAAAGATCGCCGCAAGCATCTTGGTATCGTCGGTGGCGCGGTGGTGGTCAAACTCACCCAGATTATAATACTCCGCCAAAAGGTTTAGCTTGTGCTTGGAAAGCTCGGAATTTACGTAGCGGGAGAGGGATACCGTATCCAGATAAGGGTTTTCAAAGCTAAGTCCGTCACGGATCGCCACCTTGCGGATAAAGCTCGTATCAAAGGATGCGTTGTGGGCGATAAGCATTCTGTTACCGCAAAAATCGAGGAACGCACCTACCGCCTCTTTTTCCGAGGGGGCGTTTTTAACCATCTCGTCGGTGATGCCCGTAAGCCGCGTTATCTCCTCGGGTATGGGCATGGCGGGGTTAACGTAGGTTTCAAACTCCTCCGTCACCTGACCGTCCTTATAAATTACCGCGCCTATCTGGGTTATACCGCAGTTGGCGGGGGAAAGTCCCGTGGTTTCTATATCAAATATTACAAACTCGCCCTCGGCAAGGGAAACGTTATATTCTTCCGTGTAGCCGTAAATTGCCCTGGCGGTATCGTCCACCAAGTAACCCTCCATACCGTAAATCGGCTTGACGGGAGAGGGGCCGCCGCGCTTTTTGCTTGTTGCCTTCATTATTTCGGGATAAGACTGAGCGTTGCCGTGATCGGTAACGGCAATAGCGGGCATATTCCACTTTTCTGCTGTGGAAATAAGCTCCGCGGGGTCGCAAAGAGCATCACTGGCAGACATATTCGTGTGCAAATGGAGCTCTACTCTCGGTGTGGGGTGGGTGTCTATGCGCTCCTTGCGTTTTATCTTGCATATTGCGTTGGCGCGCAGAATATACTCCTCCTCATAGGTGTCGAAGGTGTATTTGCCCTCTATAAGCAGACATTGCTTGTTTTTCACGCTTGAAAGCATACCGTCCACGCCTTCGGAAACGCGCACCATTACGGAGGAGCTTAAATCGGTTACGTAGATTTTGTAGTTGATTTTCGTACCGTCGCGGTTTTCCTTGCTTTCCACAAGAAATACCTGACCGCAAACGGTGCCCTTACGCTCAGGCTCTAAGGCGGCGATGGGTGTGGGCGGGGCGGTTATGGGCCTTCCGCCGAAAATCTGATCTTTTTCTCTTAAATCAAAGCTTATTTTACCGCAGGTGAAGATGCCCTCGTCGCTTTCGTGGGCCTCCACGTCTATTTCTTCTTCGTTTACGGAGCTTATCTTGGGACTTTCCTTGGCTTCCTCACGGCGGCGCAATATCTCCGCCTCTGCCGCTTCCTTTTCCTGTTGTTTTGCCTGATACTCACGCAATCTCTCTGCGGCTTCTCTTTCCAAGGCGTCCGCCTCGGCGGTCTGGAACAAATACTCCGTCTGCCCCGCAAAGCTTACCTTTACGGTGCCGTTGAACTGAGCGGAAATGCATTCTTCAAAAAATCTGTCCGCTCCTATGCGGTACAGATAAGAGGGGTCAAGCCCCTGACGAAGCTTTATGCACAGCTTGTCCTCGTTAAGGCGAAAGCTGCAGCCGTCAAAAAAGCCTTTTGCCACACCCTCACCGTCAAAACGGGAGAACACCGCCACAAGTCCTTCCGCGTGCTTTTCCTCAAACTTTACGCCTCTGAAGCAGGGGCGGAAAAGCAGATCGTTAAGACCGTAGGCGGTTTTGATGTTAGCCTCCAAAGCGTAAAGCGCTTTAAGGGGAACAAAGCATGAAAAAGTAAGAGCAGCGTACATTCTCCGCTGTTCTTTCTCTACTTTAAGGCTGAAATCTTCCAAGCTGTCAAGAAGCGCCGCCTCTTTTTCCGTAAAGGTATAGCGGCTGAACTTCTTTATAAAAGCGTCCTTCATTGTATTATGTATCTTCCTTTAACAGTCGTTCAAGCTCCTCGGTAAGGGCATCGGTAATGCGCTCGATGGGTACGCGGCGAATGATCTCGCCCTTGCGGAATATTACCGCCTCGTCACCTGCGCCTGCCGCGCCTATATCCGCTTCTTTGGCTTCTCCGGGGCCGTTAACTATACAGCCCATCAACGCTACGTCTATGTTTTTATCACAAGGGATGTTACAAAAAACGGACTCTAACTCCTTCGCCTTGGAAATTAAATCAAAACCCGTTCTTCCGCAGGTAGGACAGGAGATAAGGTTTATCCCCTTCCTCAGTCCAAGGCTTTTGAGTATGGTTTTTGCCGCCGCAACTTCCTCCTCCACCTTTTCGGATAAGGAAACCCTTACGGTATCGCCTATGCCCTCTGCCAACAGCGAACCTATGCCGATGGCGCTTTTTACAAGGGCGGCGTTGCCCGTGCCCGTTTCTGTTACACCCAAATGCAAGGGGTAGTCGGTCTGTTGCGCCAAGATTCTGTTAGCGGCAATCATATTCTTTACGTTACTGCTTTTAACGGAAAGCACTATGTTGTCGAAATCAAAATTACGGAGCAGTTCTGCGTTATATACTGCGCTTTCCGCAATAGCCTCCGCCGTGGGGGCGCCGTATTTTTCAAGCAATCTTTTCTCAAGGCTGCCGCCGTTTATGCCTATGCGGATGGGGATGTTTTTTTGCCTGCAAATATCCGCAACCGCCTTTATACGCTCGTTGCTTCCTATATTGCCGGGGTTTATGCGTATCTTGCTTACGCCCACCTCAGCCGCCAGCAAGGCAAGCTTATAATCAAAATGAATATCCGCCACCAAGGGAAGCTTCGTACGGGGCAAAAGATATTCCAGCGTTTTTGCCGCCGCCTTGCTGTTAAATGCCATGCGCACTATATCACAGCCGCACTCTTCCAAGGAGCGAAGCTGTTCAAGGCACGCTTCCTTATCCTCGGAGGGGGTGTTCAGCATCGATTGGATGCTAACGGGGGCACCGCCGCCCATCTTGAGCCCCCTTACGGTTATCTGTTTGCTCATAAACACATCTTCTTTACAAAAAATTAATTAAACAGTCCTATTACGTCTTTAAACATTACGAACACCATAAGTCCCAGCACCAAAACCCAGCTTATCCCCATAATTATCGTTTCGGCTTTCGGGGGCAGAGGCTTGCGGCGCACACCTTCGATGGCATATAGCAAAAATCTGCCGCCGTCAAGAACGGGCAAGGGTAAAAGATTGCATATACCGAGGCTTAAAGATATCATAACGATAAGGTTAAACAGATATTCAATGCCGCCGTCTTCCGCTTCCACTGCCTGACCTATCTGTTCACCGATACCAACGGGACCGGAAAGCGCTTCTATGCCGTACTTGCCCTTAAAGGTCTGCAAAATGCCGTCAACCGTCATCTTCAGGGAGGACAAGGGCTGGAAAACAGCGTTGTGGCACACGCTTCCAAAGGTTTTCTCTACGCTGTCCACGTAAAAATCCGGTCTGCCGCAAAGGATTCCCTGCTCGCTTGCCTTGTGGAACACCACGTTTTCTACCACGAGTTCCTTTCCGTCGCGGATTACCGTAATATCCGTAGGCTCTATGCCTTCGTTAAACACGCCGTAATTCAAATCCATGGGTACGGGGGTGTTGTAGGAGCCGACCTCCTTTATCTCGTCACCCACCTGCAAAGCACCGCTTATTGCCAAGGATGCGCCCTCAAGCTTCGCATTCTTAAGGATTATGGGGTTAGCCATTTGCACGTACCAATTATATTTAAGAGTAAGCTCGCCTTTTTCGTCACCGTAGGCGGCGGCAAACTCGTCTGCCGTCATTTTTTCGGGAATTTTCTCGCCGTTAACTTCTAAAACCTGCGCGTTTTTCTGTATTTCACCGTATTGCTCCGAAAATTTAAGCATGCCGCCGTCATCTACGTAAAGGGGCAGTTCCTTAAAGCTTTCAAAGCTGTAAGAGAAGGTCTCAGGCTCCAAAAAGACCTTGTAATAGCGCACGATGCCTACGGTATAAGCGTTGGGATAAGCTTCTTTAAGGGCGTTTAAACGCTCCTCGTCGGTAGCGCCCTCACTGCCGAAGCTTTGGTCGGCTATAACCGTTTCGCCAAGGGAGTATATAACGTCACCCTTTTGAAAGCTGCCCGAATTCTCACTGAGGACGAAATATTTCTTCTCGCCGTTATACTCAAGGGGCAGTGCGGAAAGCTTGACGTTTTCGTAGCTTATGGGGTTCAGTATGGTACTGCTGTTTTTGCGGAAAACCACTATTTCCTCAGCATTGCCGTGGTCTTTCAAGAAGGCTTCGATGCCGTTTTCGCCCGTTACGGCTTTGCCGTCCACCGCGTAGATTATATCGCCTTTTTCAAATCCGTTACCGTCGGCGGTAACGTAAACCATCTCTTTTCCGCTTACGTTGTTATCCGCAAAGCCGCCTATCTTGGTGCCGTACAGCTCGCTTTGAAAAAGCACGATTATCGCCATTATCAAAAGTCCCAACAGTACGTTCATGGCGGGACCTGCCAAAACGATAAGCATCCTCTGCCAAACGGGTTTGGTGTTAAGAGGCGGCTTGCCCTCGTCTTCGGGGTCACTTCCGTCGTCGTCTGCCGCTTCGCCCACCATATCCACAAAACCGCCTATAGGCAACGCGCGCAGAGTAAATTTATTATACTTGCCCTGCTTTTGGAAAAGCTTGGGACCCATACCGATGGAATACTCCCTTATGCCCACCTTAAAAAAGCGGGCAACCAGATAATGCCCCAGCTCGTGGATGGCGATAAGCGCACCGAAAATAAAAAGAGTTAAAATTACAGTTAAAATTACGTTCATCAAAAGTCTCCGTTATATGGCGGCAAGCACCTTTTCTCTTGCCTCTTTGTCCGCTTCTTCAATTTGCTCGATGGTGGGGTTTTGTATGGCCTTATGCTCTACGGTGGCTTTAATTACCGTATCCGATATGCCCGTAAAGGAAAGCTTGCCCTTCAGGAAAAGCCCTACCGCCGCTTCGTTGGCACCGTTCATGGCGGCGGGGGTGGTGCCTCCCTGCCTTGCGGCAAAGCGCGCCAAGGGCAATAGGGGAAACGCCTCCCCGTCCGGGGGATAAAAGCTAAGACCGCCAAGGGTATCAAAATCCAGCTCCTTGGCAAGGGACGGCGCTCTGTTGGGGTAGGTTAAAGCGTACTGTATGCAAAGGCGCATATCCGGCACACCTAACTGTGCAATAACCGCGTTGTCGTCATATACAACCATGGAATGTATAATACTTTCCCTATGGATTATTACCTTAATTTTATCCTCCGATACACCGAAAAGGTGCATAGCTTCAATAAGCTCCAAGCCCTTGTTCATCATGGTGGCGCTGTCGATAGTCACCTTGTTACCCATGGACCAATTAGGGTGCTTCAGCGCATCGGCGGGGGTGACGGTTTCCAAAAATTCTTTACTCTTGCCGAAGAAAGGCCCACCCGAAGCGGTAAGGATAAGGCTTTTTGGGCGAGGCTGTCCCTGTAAGCATTGAAAAATGGCAGAATGCTCACTATCTACGGGCAGTATGCCCTTTTTTGCCAAGGGCATAACCACACTGCCACCTGCCACAAGGGTTTCTTTGTTGGCAAGGGCTAAGGTTTTATCCGCTTTAAGGCAAGCTACGGTAGGGCGCAGACCGCGGATGCCCGTAAGTGCGTTAAGCACCGTGTCACAGTCTGTCTCCGCACCGAAGGAGTTAAGGGTATCTTCACCCGTCACTACCTTAATCGCGGTATCCGCCAAGGCAGTTTTTAGTTCACCGTAATGCTTTTCGCCTATATATGCACGGTCAGGCTTAAAGCGGCGGCACTGCTCTTCCAAAAGCTTTACACGGCTTCCCGCCGCCAGCGCACCTATTTTTATACCTAAATTTTCTGCCGATTCCAAGGCTTGAGTGCCTATTGAGCCTGTAGAGCCGAGTATGCAAAGTTTCATAATATATTACCAAATTTGTCAAAGGCTTCAGCTACCATTAAAAAGAGCATAGTAGCTACGGAAAGGAGCATAACGCTGTCAAATCTGTCGGTAACACCGCCGTGACCGGGGAACAGCTTGCCGTAGTCCTTAACACCGCAGTCACGCTTAACGGCAGAGGCGGAAAGGTCACCAAGCTGTGCTATAAGGGATGCGGGTATTGCCAACGCGCCGTAAATCAAATAATTCATACCGCCGTCAAAGGCTATATTCATAACGAGGCTGTATATAAGCGTACCCACTACGGCACCAACGATACCGCTTATCATGCCTGCCACGGTCTTTTTTGGGGAAAGGTTGGGGCACAGCTTTTTCTTGCCGAAAAACTTGCCGCCGAAAATAGCAAAGGTATCGGTCATCCATGCGATGATAAGTATAAGAAGATAATCGCATTTGGCATTATCGCGAACGGAAACGAAGCCATAGAATGCGATTGCCGCAAAAACCGTAAGGGCGGCGCCCGTCATGATCTGCTTTGCGCCCACTTTTCCAATGGCGGCAACGGTAATTAACATATTATAAAAAACGTAAATGGCTATCAGTATAAATAAAAGGGTGGGTGTGGGCAGGTTTTCTGCCAATTCGGGCAGAAAATCCCCGATCCTTGCGCTTGCAGTAAATAAGAAGGCGAAGGCTGCCGCAGGCATGGTCACGTACCACTTTTTACTTTCCAAAACACAGCCTGACATCTCGTAGCCCGCTATAGCGGCAAGCAGCCCTATTGCCAAGGGGAACACCCAAGTGCCCGAAAAATAAAGCACCGGCAAGAATATAAATAGAGCAACGATTGCCGTAATAACTCTGGTCTTCATAAATGAATTTATCTCCGTTCAGTTTATTTTCCGTATCTGCGCTTCCGTTTTCCAAACTCCGCTATGGCTTCCTTTAGCTTTTCCTCGTTAAAATCGGGCCATAAGTCATCGGAAAAATAATACTCCGCATAGGCGCTTTGCCACAGCAAAAAGTTGGAAATACGCTTTTCCCCTCCGGTTCTTATAACCAAATCCGGGTCGGGCAGTGACGCAGTATATAGTTTATCGGATATACTTTGCTCGCTTATTTCCGTTGCGCCTTCTTTAATAAGCGCTTCTACGGCTTGCCTTATCTCGTTTCTGCCGCCGTAGCTTAAAGCGATGCACAAAGTAAGCCCCGTGTTGTTTTCAAGTTTATTTTCGCTTTCCAAAAGTGCCCTTCGGCTTTCCTCGTCAAAATAGGAGAGGTCACCCAAAATCCTAAGCCGCACGTTCTTTTTAATCAGCTCGGGCACATACTTTATAATGTATGCGTGCATAATTTTCATTATGCCCTCCACCTCGTCGGCAGAGCGTTGCCAATTCTCCGTAGAAAAGGCATAAACCGTCAGACACTCCAACCCCAAACGGATGCAAGCGTCCACGGTTTTAACAAAGTTTTCGCTTCCTACCTTATGCCCTGCGGTACGGGGAAGCCCCCTGCGGGTTGCCCATCTGCCGTTACCGTCCATAATTATAGCCACGTGACGGGGCATAACGGTTATTTCTATGGGTTGCTTCTTCTTTCTTCCAAACAAGAAAATCACCTCAGTGTTTTTGCTCAAAGTCCCTAATAGGGGCTGTAAAAAAACTAAAGTTTTCTTACAGCCCCATATTTATAAAACTACTTGGGGATTATGGCTTATTGGGGCGATTGCCCTTTTAGATTTCCATTATCTCAGCTTTTTTGTTTTCGCTTACCTTGTCTACTTCTTTGGTGTACTTATCGGTAAGGTCCTGTACCTCTTTTTCGCTTATCTTCTGCTCGTCCTCGGTCATCTCGCTTGCCTTCTTCATTTCCTTGCACTTGTCGTTGGCTTCTCTGCGGATGTTACGGAGGGCAACCTTAGAATCCTCACCCATATCGCGAACCTGCTTTGTAAGCTCTTTTCTGCGTTCCTCGGTAAGTGCGGGGAAGGAAAGACGGATAGCCTTGCCGTCGCTTTGAGGGGTTATGCCTATATCGGATGCCTGAATAGCCTTTTCCAATGCTTTAAGCACGGAAGGGTCCCAAGGAGTGATAAGCAAGGTCTTAGGGTCGGGAGTCTTAATGTCAGCAACCTGAGAAACGGGGGTAGGCACACCGTAATAGGGTACGGAAACCTTGTCAAGAACCTTTGCGCTGGCTCTGCCTACGCGGATGCCTGCCAGATCCTCCTCGTATACGGAGATAGTCTTCTTCATTTTTTCTTCATAAATTTTAATATCAAGTTTCATCGCTTTTAGGTTCCTTTCTTAAATTGATATATGTTATTTATTAGCTTTAAGGGTGAATAACCGTACCCACGTCCTCACCTATAAGGGCGCGGCGGATGTTATCGGGGTCTTTAAGTGCAAATACAAGCATTTTCATACCGTTTTCGCCGCCCATGCAAGCGGCGGTGCCGTCTATAGCCTTCAGGTCTTTTTCAATGACCTCGTTATAGCTCAGACTGCTGTATTTTTTTGCGTTGGGGTTAAGCTTGGGGTCGCTGTCATAAACACCGTCTATATTCTTGGCGCAAAGGACTATATCCGCTTCTATCTCCAAGGCTCTCAGCATTGCGCCCGTATCCGTGGAGAAGTAGGGGTTGCCCGTACCGCAGGACAGGATAACCGCACTGCCGCCGCTTAAATAATCCTTAGCCAGCTGAGGGGAGTAATCCTCCGCCAAGCGTTGTACCGACAAGGGAGAAAGCACGTGGGTATCAAGGCCGCATTTGATAAGAGTATCCTGCACTGCTATGGAGTTGATAAGGGTAGCCAGCATACCCATGCCGTCACTGCGAGGACGTTGGATGTTTATGCCCTGCCTGCCGCGCCAGATATTGCCGCCGCCTATAACGATGGCTATCTCCGCGCCCATATCGGCACAGTCCTTAATGGCAGAGCAAACCTTGGTCATAAATTCTCCGTCCAGTATGCAATCGGGGGCAGAAAGTGCTTCGCCTGACAGCTTCAGGAGCACTCTTTTGTACTTTAAGCTCATTTTGCACCACTCTTTTCTTTTTATGTAGTTTGTTTTTTAACTCAGTTTTTTAAAAGCTCCTTTAAGCCTTCGGGCACGCTGTTTTCCCACCCGATAAGGCTTGCGCTGAGGACTCCTATACTGCCGTTTTCTATGTTTTCGGGCACCGCGCGCATTATATCGTCGGGGAAGTGCTCCTCCGCCAGCGCATTCAGCTCGCTGTCAAGTCTTTCCTCGTTTATATCCACCGCACCGAAGCAATGGAGCACCTCGTGAGCGTACGCGGCGGGGCAGGCAAAATAATCCCCGTCCTCTTTTCCGCTGTAGAAGGCAACGCAAAACTCACTGTAATAGTCGCTATCCTCACCCACTGCGGTATCGCAAGGCACGCTAAAGCTTCTGCCGTGGCAGTTAAAGTGGAACATAAGAAAGTAGTTACCGTATTCCGTGCCTTCAAGAAGGGCGTTAACGTAGCCGTCGTAACCGCCGTAGCCGCTGTTTTTAAAGGTATCCACCGCAAAGGTTGCGCCGTTTGCGTAGTGGGGGATGGGGTAGGAGCCTTCCGAATCGCTCCATTTATATTCGAACCGCACTTCCGCGCCGTAGGTCTTGCCTTGCTTCGTTATATAGTTGCCCGCGTCGGTAACCATTTCCTTTACCGCCGCCTTGCTTTCCGCATCCCACGGGCACTGCTCGTTATCCATAAACACGTTTATCCACAAGCAATCGCCCACCAAGGCGGAGGCGCTGCCTATATCCTCCGTGGGGAGCTTTAAAAGCGCTTCTTCCGCGCTTTCGATGCTGTCGTTGCTTGCCGCCGTCTCATCCCTTTTGCCGCAAGCGGTAAGCAGTATCGCCGCCGCAAACACAAGCGCAAAAAGCCTTAACTTATTTGCCATTTGCTTTTTTTGCCAAAAGTCTGTCTATCAGGAATATGACCGCGCCCGCGAACAAAAGCATCGCGGCGATATAAAGGGACCACTTTAAGGTTTTTATTATAACTGCGTTGTACGGACTTTCTGTAGCGGCGGTGGTGGGAGTAAACTCTACTTCCACGTTTTTGTCTTCGGTTATATCGGACAAGGTGTAATTAAACGTATTGGAGTTGGTCTTGTTGACCTTCAGCTCTTCAAGGTCTATCTCGGTGCCGTTAACGGTCAGCTTGCTTATCTTATAGCCGTCTTCCTGTTTTATTACGAAGGTGATACTGCCGTTATAGGATATCTGTGTGGAAGGGGGACTTATGGTGCCGCCCTTGCCCGCGGAGCTTACCACGTTAAGCTTTTTTGCGGAATAGTTCTCGGATATTGCCCATTCGGCAATAGACGGCTCGTTATAATTCAGCACTTCTTTAACTGCGTTGTCAAGCTTGCCGTCAAAGGTCAAAAACTCGGTTCCCGCTTTGGAGCCGTTTTTGTTAAAGCTTTTTACCAAATTGACTGCAACGGCGTGGGAATCCTCACCCTTGGGGGAGACTATTCTGAAGAATCTGTCGCGCCCCATTTCTGCCGTGCCTAACTTTTCGGGGTCGCAATATCCGCCCACCGCCATAACGCGGGAAACGTTGGTGGGGTATCTGCACACGTAGTCGTAAGCGGCG
Organism: Clostridia bacterium; assembly: GCA_017397805.1. Taxonomy (GTDB): domain Bacteria; phylum Bacillota; class Clostridia; order Oscillospirales; family CAG-382; genus SIG636. The sequence continues at coordinate 36,886 of JAFQHW010000035.1, forward strand.
GTGGCACCCGTGCCCACACCGATAAGCACCACGCGCTCAACCATTATGGGTTCGTTTTCCGATATTTCGTCCACCAGCGCCTTTACCGTGCTTAAAACGGGGGTAGCGTTGGGAGCAAAGCTGTAATCCTTCCCGTTGGTTGCGGTAAAGCTCTCACCCGCAGGGCATTGAGGCGCAATTATTACGTAGCGGAAATTGCTCCAAGCGTTGGCGGTATTTTCGCACAAAAGCTGGGATAAAATGCCGTTTTCCTCTATTTGTGCCTTGTTATCGTTGCCCTTGCCCGCCTCGTCGTGGAAATATACGATAAGCGATGCTTTAACGGAGAAATCTGCCTTGTTATAGGTGAGGGAATCGTATCTGCGGTAGTTCAGATCCATATATTCGCCGGAAAATACGAGCCCTTCAGTAGAGGCGAGCATCTCCTGAACGGTAGCCGCATCAACGGAAGCGGATACGGAAAAAGCGGGAAGCGCCGTCAATACCAAAATTAAAATCAACAAGCTGTATATAAACCTTTTTAACACGGCATACACCAAACCTTTCAAGCCTTGAACCGCCTCAAGGCACAATTATCCTTATAGAACATATTATAATAATTTATACCCATTTTGTCAATAGCGGTAATAAAAATGCAAGGAAAGGGATTGCCCTTTCCTTGCAAAGCATTACGGTGTTTGATTTTATTGTTTGGTCAGCGTAAAGTCCTCGCCCGATTCGGTTGTAAGATAAAGCTTGCCGTTATCGGCAATATAGGAATAACAGCCAACCACCGCTTCGCCGTCCTTTTCGTATATCAAATACAGCTCGCCCTCTTTAACGCCCCAAAAAGCGTCGTAGACATTGTCGCCGCTTACGTATCTGCCGGTGCCGTCAGCCTCCAACTCCCAATAATAGTCGATGGAGTGCCAAGTGCCCACTACGTTATCGTCGCCGCCGTTGGTGGGGTAGTCCGTAGGCTTCTCTGCCTCGGAAGAAGGCTCTTCTGCGGGCTTCTCATCCTTATCCTCGTCCTTCTCCTCGCCTTCGCCCTCGCCGTCTATGCGCTTGAACTCTGCAATATAGGTGCTCATCTCGATAAGCTGGAGATTGCCGCCGGAAAACTGGAAGTCGTAGTAAATTGTTTCCAGCTCCACGTCGTGGCTGCGGAAGGAGAAATGAAGCTTTTTATCCTTGGCGCACCACTTAATATCGCAGTCCTTGAGTACGGTGCTGTAATTCTGCTCGTAATAAGTGCCGGTGCCGTCGGCGTTGAGCGTCATTTGGGTTTTGTAGTTTTCACCCTCTGCAAGCCAAGTGCCCACTGCCTCTGCGGGTATCTCACCGTCGGAGTAATCCGCGCCGGGAGCTTTCTTGTAAGGGCCTGCTTCATAAAGCAGAGGCTTGCCCTCGTAGCTAAGATAAAGTCCGTTTTCGGGTACGGAAACCTCGTAGTCTATATTCGTAACGGAGGAGCCGGAGGCGTAAAGCTTGAGCTTTAGCTTGTCGTCCTTCAGTTTCCAGGTAAGGTCTAAATAATTTCTGGTGCTGCCGTAGGATACCAGATATCCTTTGCCGCCTTCTTCAAAGATGTAGGTGGCAATGGCGTTGCCGTCGGTGCCCGTCCAAACACCCAAAATGTTCTCTTTGGTAGCCTTTTCGCCGGACATCTCCCCGGTGCTTGCGGAAGAACCGTCCTCGGTGTCGTTTCCGCAGGCACAAAAGATGCCTATAGCCAAGCTGAGGGTAAGTAATAAAGCTAATATCTTTTTCATATCAATCACTCCGTGTTTTTGTTGCTATGATTATAACACGAAATACACGCAGTTTCAAGAGGAAAATAAAAAACCCCACTAAGTCCGGCAACTTAGCGGGGACCCCGAATAAAACACCCCACTAAGTCTGACGACTTAATGGGGACCCCGACAAAAAGATATGCGACTCTTAACGAGCCGCATATCAAGTGTATAAGCTTTAATTATGCTCTGGTGAATTCAACGCCGGTCAAAGTAAGGGTGTCACCGTCAACGGTGTATTCGTCTTCTTCGCTCTCGCCCATGATAACGGTGTAAAGAGTACCGTCATTGGTAGCCCAAGTGAAATCAACGGTCATACCCAAAACTTCAGCTTCGCCTGTGCCGTCTTCGTTAAAGGTGTAAACCATAGCGATGCCTTCAGCTTCGCCTTCCCAAGTGCCAACGAGTGCACTGTCGATTTCGCCTTCAAGAACTGCTTCGGAAACTTCGGGAAGCTCACCTTCTACGAAAAGCATGGTGTCGCCTTCGTTGGTAATCTCAACGCCTTCAGCGGTGAACTCGTAAGTCATAGGCATGCAGGTTTCAATACCGAACATGGAAATGTTGAGATAAAGGGTGCCGTCCAAGGTGCCCCAAGTTGCATCAACGGTAAGACCGTCAACGATCATTGCAGCGGTACCGTCAGCATTGAACGCAAAGGTGCCGGATTCGTCTTCTGCAACCCAAACGCCAACGAGGTCTTCGTCAACAACAGCGTCTTCGGGCATAACTACTTCAAAGATATCGCCGGAAATTTCGAAATCGCCGGAAACTTCAAAGTCAACAGACTCTTCGGTAACGGATTCTTCTGCGGATTCAACAACTGCAGATTCTTCTTCGGAGGATTCTTCTTCGGATTCAACAACGTCGGATTCTTCTTCGGAAGCAGCGTCGTCTTCGGAAACTACGCTTTCAACCTTGGAGTCAGCCTTAGAATCGGTTTCGCCATCCTTCTTGTCGCCGCAAGCGCAAAGAACGGTAAGTGCCATAGTAAGTACTAAAAGCATTGCTAAAATCTTCTTCATTTCTTTGTCTCCTTAAAAACGTGTTTAAAATATGTCTTACGCAATAACGCGCAGAGTAAGTATATCACAAAGAAAGTTTAAATACAATAGTCATATATTCGCAAAATGCTTAAAATTTTTAAATATAATTGTGCACTTTTACATTTTTATTGGCAAAATGCAGTTGACAGACAAAAAAGATATGCTATAATTTTAATGTACTAAAAACACGGAGGTGTGTAATAATGAAATTTTGGAAAAAACTGTTGCTTACGGCAATTACCGCAAGCTTGTGCTTGGGTTGCTTTTCACCCGCGGGCATTAATGCAGGTGCGGCATCAGAGGCGGCGGTAGCGATGATAGTTACCAACCCCGCAGAGGATGCTTCCACGTCTATGAACGTAGGCTTCCACGCAGAGCTTGGATATACCAACTGCTACGTTCAATATACTCTTAAGAGCGATACGGAATGGGCAAACGCCAAGAACCAGACGGGTAGCTTTGTAGTTTACGGCGCGGACGAAACCACAAACCCCTTCTATAACACCTACAGTAAGGACGCCGCAGGTGAGAACTATTATCAAACCTATAGGTTCTTGGACTATAGCGTAACCTTGGCAAACCTTACACCCGCTACCGAATATATGTACCGCGTTTGCGACGGTGCGAGATTCAGCGACACTTATTATTTCAAGACAGCGGGTGCTGATGAGTGGTCCTTTGCCGTAACGGGCGACTTCCACGAGTATTACGACACCTACGGTACCGATAGGGCGGGCAACGCCACCAAGGCGGTTAACGCGGCAATAGCTTTGGCTGATAATCAGTCGCTTCCTTCCGTGGAGCATATCGTTTCCGTGGGCGATATAGTTGCTTGGGGTGTATCCTACAATCAGTGGCAGTTGGTGCTTAACCAGAGCTACATCAAGAACTATTCCTTCGCAAACAGTATAGGCAACCACGACGATATGGACAGATTCGGCAATTCCAGCTCTGCCTACAACTCCATCGTATTCAATAACCCCAAGAACGGTTACGGCGACGAGGTTGGCACTTGCTTCTATTATTTATATAACAACGTGCTGTTCATATACATCAACTATCTTGACCCTTCCGCCGAGGCGGAGGAATGGGCAACTCAGGTGGTAAACTCCATGGTAGGTCAGTACAAGTATTCCGTGCTGGTTAACCACCGCCCCGCCACCAACAAGTACGGCGGAGGAACCTACAGCTATTTTTGGAACTACTGGGCAGATTTTTGCGATACTCATAAGATAGACTTGGTTTTGGCAGGCGACCACCACGTTTATATGCGCAGTCAACCCTTATATAACGGCTCTAAGGTAACGGATTACGGTCCTTCCAACCCCGACGGTACCGTATATATTGCCGGCGACTCTGCCGACGGCGAGCGCGGCTCCTCCACGGACGTGGTTTCTTCTTTTGATTCCGACATCGTGGCCTCCACCTACTTCAGATACAGATATACCTCTTCTACCGCAGACATAACCTCTATGCTGGTAACGGTTAAAGAGGATAAGATGGAAGTTAAGTTCGTTTACTACGAAAACAAGGGCAGTGCCGAGGCTTCCTCCGATTTTTACGAGGGCGGTATAGAAGGCCACGCTAATTTCCATTACGGCGACACCTCTTACGTTTATCCCTCCGACCATACCGTTGCCACCGGCACGGTAACTCCTCCCGAAGAGGAAACGGAAAAGAACCTTATCTCCGCTGACCTTGGCGGTGAATATATGTACTCCACTGACGTTTATCCCGGCTCCGCAAGCTATTATGACCGCGCTTATTACGGCGATAACGCAAATCAGGGCGGTGCATACATCAGCGGTAAGCTGAACGACGGCGTTTTTGCCGCTAACTCCGACCCCGGCAACGCCAACGTGGATTGGGCGGTATTCTTTAAGTCCATGGGTAAGCCCGATATTACCTTTAAGCTCAAGGACAGCGCCACCGTTAACAGCATGGGTATTACCTACCGCGGCTACACGGGCGCTTCTTACAGCGGCGCTGACGTAAGCGAACTGCTTATAAGCGAGGACGGCGAGACCTTTACCCCCGTTACCGGCTATACCACCAACGTAACCATAGAAAACGGCAACAACTACAAGCTTAATATAAGCTTTGCTGCCCCCGTAACCGCAAAATATATTCAGCTGAAGCTTGATGACCCCAAAGACGGCGCTTCCCGCTTTGCGGTATGTGAAGTGGAGATAATGGGTAACGCTCCTTGGACTGATATAGAGCATACCGTAGAGTTTAAGGATTACGACGGTACCTTGCTTGATACCGTTCAGGTTAAAGACGGTGAGAGTGCAGTAGCTCCCGCCCTTTCCCTCAGAGCAGACTACCACTTCGTAGGCTGGGATAAGTATTACAACTGCGTAAAGGAAGATATGGTTATTACCGCCGTTTATTCCGACGACGAGTGCGAGGTCGTGTTCGTGGACTACGACGGAACTGAGATTTCCCGTCAGACCGTAGCCTTCGGTGCCGCCGCTACCGCACCTGCAGACCCCACCAGAGAAGAATACGTGTTTATGGGTTGGGATAAGCCTTTTGAGGCGGTTGCGGGGGACGTTACCGTTACCGCAACCTATATCCACGAAAGCGAGCTTGATACGGGCGACGAAGAGGAACCCGTAATCCCCATACCCGTTGGCGACAATATACTTCTTAACCGCCCCTACAGCTTGGATTACAACCAGTTCTTGGGCGCTAACACGGACGATAACCGTACCCTGCTTACTGACGGTAAATACCGCGGTGACGGCACCAATCCTTGGCCTGCCGGCATTGCCCTTGTGACCGTAACCGTTGAATTTGCGGGTTCTTCCAAGGTTAATTCCGCCTCCTTTACCTTTGATACCGCCACCGATATAGGCGTTATCGTGTTCAAGAGCGTAAAGGTAACGGGTAATCGCGGCTTTGCCGTAGGCGGTATCTCCTATACCACGGACGGCACCACCTATCAGGATGCAGAGGTAGAGGTAACGCAAGTTGCCGCAGAAAACGCACCCGACAGCACCGCTATCGACTTCCGCGTAAAGGCGGATATCAAGGGCGCCAAGGGCGTAAAGATTTGCTGGACCAATAACGGCGAATACGTTTCCAACTTTGACGAGATACAAGCGTTCTCGGCATATAAGGTTGAGGGAGAGGAAGACGATTCAAGCTCCTCTGAGGACGATAATTCAAGCTCTTCCGAGGATGATAATTCAAGCTCCTCCGAGAGCAACGGCTCCGACGATATTACCTACGGTGACGTGAACGGCGACGGAAACGTTAACTCTCTTGACGCGGCGCAGGTGCTCAAGCACGATGCTATGCTTATTGAGCTGGGCGAAGACGCGCTCAAAGCGGCTGACGTAAACGGCGACGGACAGGTTAACTCCCTCGACGCGGCACAGATCCTCAAATTCGATGCTATGATCATCGATAAATTTCCTGTAGAACAAGCGTAAAACAAAAAGAGAATTCGCTCCGCGGCTACAAACTATACCAATCAACAGTTAAAAAACCACCGGAACAACCGGTGGTTTTTTGACTGCTTATATTATTTCGGTTCTATAATAAATGTTGGGGTACAACAAATAGAGCCTACGAAAAAAAGATAAAAAAGTAGAGCATATTTGAAGAAAATCCGTTAAAATGGAATTGACGAGAAACCAGAAACGGAGGCTCAAATATGCTCTACAACTAT
>JAFQHW010000036.1 GCA_017397805.1 Clostridia bacterium
GATGTTAAGCGCACTGCGTGCGTGAAGTGTGCCTGCGGCACGATATGCGGAACACTTAACTTCACTTTGCGGATTTGCCGCAATACTTCACTATGCCGAAGGCATAACTTCACTTGGCGTAGCCAAACTTCACCTAACGTTGAAGAGAAAAGTGTTTTTTTAACGAAATTCGCCTACAGCGAGTGAAATTTTGCTTCGCAAATGTGAAATATTCGCTTGCGCGAATATGGGCAAATTTTGTTTCACATTGAACAGAGCCGAAGGCGAAGTGAGATATTTCACAATTTACTAAGTGAGATATTTCATTAAAAATCAACCGATTTTTTACAAAAACTATTGACAAGCGCAGTACTTCGTGATACGATGTATTGCACTATAGGAGGTATAGCATGGATATTCAGTTGAAGCGAGGTCTGCTGGACGTATGCGTTTTAGCGGCAATTAAGAACGAAGATTCATACGGCTATAAAATCATAAAGGATATGAAGCCGTATATAGAGCTTTCCGAATCCACACTATATACCATTCTGAAACGCTTGGAAAATGCGAATATGCTGACTGTTCACACCGCTGAGCACGGCGGCAGACTTCGGAAGTATTACCATATTACCGAAGAAGGACTTAAGCGTATTGAGGAATTTAAAGTGGAGTGGAAGGAAATCTTATCTATATATCGATTCGTAATTAAGGAGGATGATGGCAATGAGTAAACAAGAGTTTCTTGCGCAGTTGCGTAAAGGTTTGCACGGATTGCCGCAGGATGATATTGAGGAGCGCTTGACTTTTTACAGTGAAATGATTGAAGACCGCATGGAAGAAGGTCTTTCGGAGGAGGAAGCGGTTTCGGCAGTGGGAACCGTCCAAGATATAGTTGCACAAACCGTGGCGGAAACACCTCTTACAAAAATAGCCAAAGAAAGAATAAAGCCAAAAAGACGGCTAAGCACCACGGAAATAGTACTTTTGGCTCTCGGCTCCCCTATATGGCTATCCTTAGGCATTGCCGCGGTTGCCGTAATTCTTTCCCTTTACGTTTCTTTGTGGGCAGTAATTATTTCCTTGTGGTCGGTATTTGCTTCCTTTGCCGCTTGTTCCGTCGGCGGCGTGTTGGCATGTATCGTTTTTGCCGTAGGCGGTAACGGTGGTTCGGGTGTTGCCATGCTTGCCGCGGGGTTAGTTTGCGCAGGTCTTGCAATCTTTACGTTCTACGGATGCCACGCAACCACAAAGGGCGCTTTGATACTTACAAAGAAAACAGTAATATGGATAAAGAATTGCTTTATAAAAAAGGAGGTAGCGTAATGAGAACGAAAACAAAAATATGGCTTATTGCGGCGACCTCTCTCGTGTTGATTGGGTGTCTTCTCTTTATGGGTGTAATGACCACACTTAAATGGGATTTTATAAAGCTGTCAACTGCGGAATACGAAAAGAACCCTTACGAAATCGACGAAGCGTTTGACAGTATCTCTATTAAATCAGCCACCGCGGATATAGTGTTTGCACCTTCCGATGACGGCAAGTGCCGAGTGGAATGTTACGAAGAGGAAGATGCGAAACATTCGGTTACCGTGAAAGACGAAACGCTGACCATAGAATTGATAGACGAAAGAACGGTGTATGACTTTATTGGGTATATCGGGTTGAATTTTGACACACCCAAGATAACGGTTTATCTGCCGAAAAATGAGTACACTGCACTTTCCGTCGAAGAAAGTACGGGAGATATTGAGATGCCCGATAATTTCACGTTCAAGGACGCAGATATTTCTTTAAGTACCGGTTGCGTTGATTTTTACGCATCCGTTACCGATATGCTTAAAATAAAAACAAGCACCGGCAACATAAAGGTCAAAAACATCTCCGTCGGTGCGCTTGAGCTTTCCTCGTCCACGGGCAGTATTACGGCTTGGGATATTAGTTGCGGAGGGGACGTAAATACGAAGGTTTCTACCGGTGACGTAAGGCTTGCAGGTATCAACTGCAAAAACCTCGGTTCAAGGGGAAGTACAGGTGATATTACTTTGAAGAACGTAATAGCCACGGCAAAGTTTTACGTGGAAAGAAGCACCGGTGACATTGAGTTTTACGGTTGCGATGCCGCCGAAATATACGTAAAAACCAATACCGGTGACGTGGAAGGCAGTCTGCGTAGCGATAAGGTGTTTTTTGTTCAAACCGATACGGGCGACGTGGAGGTTCCTAAAACGGTAAACGGAGGCAAATGCGAAATAATTACCGACACGGGAGATATAGAAATAGATATAGATTAGAAAACAAATCGCCCCAAGAAGCCGATAGACTTCTTGGGGTGAATTTTACGTCCACTTTTGCTTTTTTATGCTCGCTCCTTATCGGTTCTCGCAAGTGCAGGACTCCGTTTCGACGGTTATGGCGTTTACGCCGTATTTTTGCAATTCTTCACGTATTTTTGCCTTTATCTTACTTATATCTCCGCGGATTACCACGTGCATGGTTGCACAGTTGTCTTTGCCGTCTATGCTCCACAGATGAATACGGTGAACCGCTGTCACACCGTCGATAGCTTCAACACGCGCCTTCACTTCCTTGACCGTAGTATTACGGGGAACTTTTTCAAGAAAAAGCTCAAACGTTTCTTTCAGGTTTTTGCATGCGTTTACAAGAATAAAGACCGAAACACCGATAGACATAACGGGGTCTATAACAGCAAAATCCGTAAACCGCATTACGATGGCACCTACCAGAACCACACCCCAACCGAGAACGTCCTCAAGCATATGTAAATTTACGGCTTTTTGATTCAGTGAGTCTCCATGCCGTGTAAAAAATGCCGCGCAAAAATTTACACCTATACCCACCACGGCAAAAAATATCATTCCGTTATAATCGAGTTCTTCAGGACTGACTATTCGGTTAACGGAATTGTATATCATTACCCCGGAACCCAATAAAAGCATAGCGGTGGTTATTAAACTGCCAATTGCGGAAAAACGTCCGTATCCGAAAGTATAATTCTCATCCGAAGGGCGTTTGCTTTTCTTTTCCACAAAATAAGAAACTCCGATGCTTGCGGCATCGCCCATATCGTGTACGGCATCCGAAGCAACGGCAACGCTTCCCGTTACGACCCCTCCTATAAATTCAAAAACGGAAAACGACAGGTTAAGAATAAACGCGATTAAAATATTTCTCTCCGTTTTCATAAGCTCCTCCTATTGATTTCTTGTAAAATTGTGATATAATGGGTTCGTTACCGAACACAGTGTTCAATTACATTGTATTCAAACAAACAGGCAATGCAATATACGATAACGCTTGGTTATTCGTTACGGAACAAACGGCGAGATTTGTATGGAGAAAGCTATGGACAGACGACAAAGAAAAACGAGAGAAGCCATATTCAACGCTTTTACAAAGCTTCTTTCCAAAAAGGATTTTAACCGAATAACGGTGGGAGAGATCATAGACGGCGCAGACGTTGGCAGAGCGACTTTTTACGCGCATTTTGAAACGAAGGACTATTTGTTGAAGGAATTTTGCGAGGAGTTGTTTTGTCATATATTCGATGCAGAAAACGATAGCGGACACGGTCACCGTCATATTTTTGATTGCGACAGCTCCAAGTCCGTATTTTTGCATCTGTTCCAACACTTGAAAAAAAATGACAATAACATATTAAATCTATTGTCTTCGCCCAACAACGAATTGTTTTTAGGATACTTTGGCAACAACCTTGAAGCTTTGGTTGAAAGTCATCTTTCGTTATTTGAGTCAGCCAAGGAAAAGGAGCTTCCTCCCGGTTTTTGGAAGAATCATATCGTATCGACTTTTACGGAAACGCTGAAATGGTGGGTTCGTAACGGAATGAAAGAAAGTGCCGAAGTTATTACCGAATATTTTTTAAAAGTTGTATAAGCTTGCGTTTTTATAAATCGCCCCAAGAAGCCGATAGACTTCTTGGGGCGATTTGCCGTTTGCGCTGCTCGAATCATTTAACGGGAACCGTTAATACGTGCTCGCCGTCCTCTAATTTTATGGGGAATATTGCGGTTTTTCCGTCATAGCTCAGAGAAGCGCCCTTGTAGGCTTTTACGGTAAGCCTTCCTTTATAGCTTATAGTGGCTTCGTATTCCATTAACGGCTCTACCTTGATGATTCGGCTGAATCCCTGAAGCTTTATTCCCATAAACACCTCCAGCACCGTCTTACAATACCAAGCCGCCGCACCGGTATAATGGCTCCAGCCCACTCTGCCCTTTTGACCGCGGGCTGTGTAAATATCTGCGGCGATGGCATAGGGCTCGCCCTTATATTTTGCGTACAGCTTACTGTTTTCATAGCGATTCATAGGGTTTATATCATTAATAAGCCCCAAGGCTTCCTCCACCATACCGCATTTTGCAAGGGCGGCGGCAAACCAAATTGCCGCGTGGGTGTACTGTCCGCCGTTTTCTCTTATCCCTTTGGCGTAGGCGTTGATATAGCCTGCGTAATCCGTATCCGTGCCGAAGGGAGGGGTGAACAGCATAAGCAAACGGTTTTCTTTGTCGTACAGCCTTTTATACGCCGTTTCCATGGCAAGCCTTGATTTTTTGGCATCTGCCCCCGCAAACACCGCAAATGCCTGCACAAGCGCGTCTATCTCACAAGCGCTTCTTCCTTCCGTTCCCAAGGGAACGCCGTTGCCCTTATAGGCTCTTATATATCTGTCCTTAGAATAGGCGCCTTCCGCTTTTGCAAGCAGTGCTCTTCCCTTTTCCCTAAGCTTTTCGTCACCGATAACGTTTGCAAATTTATCATAGGCTACGGCATACAAGAAGGCGCAGAATACGCTTTCTGCCCCCTCTCCCAGCATGGAAAAGGCATCGTTCCAATCACAGCTCCCCATAAGGGGCAAGCCGTGTGCGCCGAAGCGATCTGCATATTCGAAACACCTACGGCAATGCTCCTCTATGCTCTCCTTAAAGTCGGTAACCTCCGCCGCCTCGTAGCGTTCTCTTTCGTCGGTCAAAGACGGCGACGACAGATAGGGCGCCTTTTCGGCTAAAATGCTTCGGTCTCCCGTTATCTCCACGTATTCTGCCACGGCTATGGGCAACCACATAAAATCGTCACTGCAGGTAGTTTTTACACCGTAAACCCTACCCTCCCTTTTTGAGGGATGCCACCAGTGCTGAACGCAACCCTCCGTATATTGACGGGCGGCGGCGCGGAGGATATGAGTGCGTACCGCACGGGGATGGGAATAGACCAGATAAAGACAGTCCTGAAGCTGGTCGCGGAAGCCGAAGGCACCGCCGCTTTGATAGAATGCGCCCCTTGCGTAAAAGCGGCATGCCGCCACCTGATAGGGTGCAAAGACGTTAAACGTAGCGGAAAGGGATTTGCTTGCCTTTAAATTTATGGGCGGCAGAAAACTGCGGGCAAAGACTGCGGCTTGCGTTTTTTCGCTGTCAAAGCCTCTTTTCCAAAAGGTCTTGCACAGCGCTTTTACACCGCTGACCGTAGGTGCGGCACCTAACAGAAACGTAGCTTGAGTTCCGTTTACGGAAAGAGCGACTGCGTCCTCCCACGGTGCCTCGCTACCCAGAAGGGCGCTTTTGCTTTCATAGCTTTGAGCCTTGCCATGGCAGGCGATAAACCCGCTGTAGCCGCTGTAATAAGAGCTTTTGGGGTTAGTGAAGCAGATTGCCGCGGTTTCTTCTCCGTTAATAGCCTCGGTTTTTACGGGAGATTTTGAACCGCTTCCCATGGATGGGATAACCGAAAAGGCGATCTTTGCTTCATTTTCCAGCCTTACCCTTATACACTTCAAGGGCAACCGGCAACAAACGAAAACCTCAACGCTATAGCTGTTCCCTTCAATGCACCCCTCGTACAAGGCTGTACCTTGGACATAGTGCACCTTTTCCGCACAGGCTATAAGGTCGTACGCCTTGCCCGATATGAAGGCATACAAAACCTCGCCCTTGTCCGTACCGCCGTAGGCATCGCCGCTGAAGGCGGAGATTTTGCACAAGGCGGCGTTGCCGTAAAAGCTGTATCCCAAGGTGGACTGGGTTATTACGCTTCCGAAGCCTTTTCCTGCAAGAATATAGGAAAAAGGTAGCGCCACGTTTTGGGATTTGTGCACGGTGCATCCCTTTTCCGTATAACTGCCGTTATCATCAGAGTTGATTACAACCCTTTCCACAAGCTCTATCGGTGAGATGGGTTCGGGGGATATATATCGGTCGGTGAAAACGCTGTCGCAGTTTTCGCAGTAATAAACGGCGGCGTCCTTGAAGACCGATACCGTATCCCCATTACTTCCATCCACGAAGAATATGCCGCCCCGTTTGCCCATAAAATTCTCGCACTTCAGCTTGCGGAGCAATGAAAACAAGCCTTTTCTCAGAGGGGACAGATACTTATCCTCCTCCCACAGCAAAAACACCATCTCCACCCTGATATTCATGGCGGCAAGGCTTTTGAAAAGTCCTATATAGAACTCGGCGGCTCGGAACTGTTCTTCTCTGACGGCAACGGCAATTATGGGGTAATCCCCCGACACACCGTAGCTCCATAGGGCGCTTTCTTTAGCCTTCAGAGTTTTAAGAAAATGCCGTCTGCCCATAAATATCCCCTCAAGTATGGGGTTTTCCCTACTGCCGAAGACGGCACTGCCCACGGCGGTAAGCCCTCGGCGGCTTAGTTCAAGCCGTTCAAGGCATTCCGTTTTGCTGTGCCCCAACGCGATGATAAATCTTGCTTCTCCCCCTTGCAAGGGTATAGTTTTTATAAGGCAAAGGGGATTTACGCAAACACCCGTACCGTTGGCATATTTCTTCTTTATGAAATCCTTGGGGCTTCTTAAAGAAAAAGCGTTGTAGCCGTCCTTGTTGACTTCAAAGCTGATGGGTATATTTTTATCCCCCAACCCCACCGCCATATAGGTGGTTTGGGTACCTTCACGGTTGTTTTTGCAGTATATAAGCGTATTGGTCGCCTTATCGTATTCGGCACTGATAAACAGACGGTTAAAGGCGGGGTGAGCGTAGAACTCCTTATCCGTGCAAAGCTGAGGTTCAAAGCTGAAAACAAGGCTGTAGTCTTTTTTGCCGTCGCTTTTGGTTTCTGCCACAAAACAGCCGGATGCATCCGTATAATATTTTACTCTGCCTGAAAATTGGGCGGAGGCGCAGATGTGGGCAGAGTAGTTTGAGGCGCTTTCAAAGGAATGTTTGCCCGATTTGCCCACGGGTGCGGCATAATATACTTCGTCACCGCAACAAAACGCAAGGTTAAGGCTTTTTACGTTGCCGTAGCGGTCAAAATCGCTTTCGTTTACCGTTACTCCCCCGTGGGAAAGTCTGACGTGGCCGAAGCTGTCGCTGACTACGGTGTTGGCACCGTTTGATAAAACGTGAAAGATAGGCTCTGCTGAATTGTATTCCGCTATGCTCTTTTGGAAGGCACTTGCGGATACGGAGGCTTTGCGGTCGTTATTTTGCTTTTCTGCCTCGTATATAAGCGCCCCTACGGGTATCTTTTCCTGTAACAGCTCGTAGAAGGCAGAGGTGGCGGGATGGTTCATAAATCTGTTCACGAACACGCCGTCAAAGCACGCGTTGGCGCAGGCGATAAGGCTCATACCCATGTGATGGGACATATAGCTGTATATGGGTGCACCCTTCTTGTTGGGCGGTGAACAGTCCATGGCTTCATAATGCCCGTACTTGCCCAGCATACCTGCGCGGTCGTAAAGTACAAGGGTGCGCAAAGCGCTTTTGGGTGCTACGCACATGGTAAGATAGACGGAGTATGGGGACAGTATTTTTTCGTTGTCACCATAACGTGTCAGCGCAAGGCTTTGTACACCGTGCGCCTTGTACTGATAGTTCATATCTCCGTCAAATGCAAGATAGGCGCTTTCCGAAATGCCCCACAGCTTCCCTACTCCGTTCTTCCTTTGCTGATAGAGAGCATAGCACAGACTTTCGTATATAAACCCGTTTTTGTAAATGGGCAGAAAGAGCTGAGGCATAAAATATTCAAAAGCGGTGCCTGACCAGCTTGCCATACCTATATGACCGTCACTGCCCACAACGGGCCTTCCCAAACTGCGCCAATGTCTTGACGGCACCTGCCCCATTGCCACGGCAAAATAGGAGGTACTGCGTGCCTCGCTCATAAACAGGTCGTAACAAATATCGGATACTTTTTCGGTTTCCGTTTGAACACCCAAGGAAAACAGCTCTCTTTCCTCGTTGTAAAGGCATTTAAAATCCGTTTCTTCAAAAAGCCTTTCTGCTCTTCGGGCAAGGGTAGTCCTTCCGCCACTGTACAAGTATCGTGAAAGCGTCACAAGGCAAACGCAAAAATTACCGCTGTCTACGGTGGAAACGTAGTTACCCCCTATAATGCGGCAAGGGTTTAAAGCGTACCAATTATAGAGATGTCCGTTCCATTTAGGCAAGTATTCTACGGCGCTTAGGGTTTTATCTATCCTCTCTGCCGCTTCCTTTTCGGTTATGAACCCAAAATCCTCCGCCGCCACCACCGACAGCAAATACAGTCCTATATTGGTGGGTGAGGTTCTGTAAGCGACTGCCTCTACGGGGGATAGCTGTATATTATCGGGCGGTAAAAAGCAGGTGCTTTCGTTTACGTTTTCCGCGAAGAAGCGCCATATAGGCAACGCTCTTGCTCTTATGGCTTTTCGGTTCTCCAAGCTTACGGACTGTTTTTTTCTGACGGAGCAAGAAAGCCTGAAGGCAAATATGGGAAATAGAAACCAGATAAGTCCCAAGAGCCTGGTTACCCACAATTTTGTGGCAAAAAATGCCAAAGCGCCCAAAAGGGATGAGGGGAAACTGCCGTAAATATAGGCGGTGATACCGTTGCCGCGTTTTTCCGCTTGTGCGGCGGTTACCCACGCCAAAAGCTTTTTACCTCTTATCAGTCGGTATATCGCTTTTAAAAAGCCGTCTGCCGTAATCAACGCCTTATAGCACAGTGAGCAAAGCTCGAAGCCTACGGTTCTGAGGCTTTGAACCGCGCCCCCTTTAACGGAGGAGAAAAAGCGCCTAGCCCTGAAGCGCAAAGCCTTTGGGCGGGATATAAGCGTATAGAACAAAGGGGAGATATAGTTTAAAAGGGCAAAGAGGCAGAGGAACAGCCCAGCCGTTTCCGTAGCGAAAAATCCCGCCGCAAACAGTACCGTCACCGAAAGCACGGCACTTAAATGGCGGAACACGTTCATTACGATGCGTATACCGCCCCTCACGCCTTGCTTATAGCCGAAAAGCAAGGACATATTCTGTACGTCCCCTCTTATCCAGCGATGCAGTCTGTAATAATATGCTAAAACACCGGAAGGCACGCTGTCGGTAAAGGATATATCGGAAACGTAGCGCGTGCGCAGAATATTGCCCTCGGGCATATCGTGGCTTAATACGCGGTTAGAGGGCAAAACACCGTCCAACAGCGTGTAATAGGCATCTACGTCCATAATGCCCTTGCCGCAAAAGATCCCCTCTCCGAAAACGCTTTGCTGACGGTTAAAGGCTGCACTTTCATAAACGTCTATCCCACCTGCACCCGTAAGCAGTGAAGAAAACAGGGTGTGCCCCTCTGCACAAAGGCAAGGCTTTACCGCGGGTTGGATTATTCCGTAGCCTCTTCTGACTCTGCCTTTTTCCGCCACGGGGCGGTTTAAAGGGTGCATCATCATCCCCGTCAGCGCACTTGCGCCGTCGGGTGGGAGGGCGGTATCACCGTCAAGGGTAAGCAAAAATTTAACGCCTCGGCAGTCTGCGCCTACCGCATACTCAAAGGGGTCGTCAGCTCCCTTGAGGTATCTTACCAAGTCTTCTATGGCGCCGCGTTTTCTTTCCCTGCCGCAAAAGGCTCCCTCGCCGTTGTCCGTTCTGTGACGGATGAACAGACAAAAATGGTTGCCGAAGCGATATTTTAAGCTTTCTATACCGTCTATCGCCTTTTTGATAAGCTCCTTATCAGAGGGTTGATTTTGCGTCTTGGCGGAGGGTAGGTCGGCAAGGACACCGAAATACATCCCCTCGCCCTTGTTGGTGTGGTAAAGCCTTTCCAAACGAGAGAAAACACCGTCGTCGGTGAGCAAGGTAGTAATTACCGTTAAGGTTTTTTTGCCCTTGGGAAGCTTTTCGGAGGCGATGGCAGGACAAGGTTTTGGGGTATAAATAAAAGAGAAGGCAAAATCCGCAAAGCCAAAGGCAAAGCTTAATAAGGGGGCGAAGAGCAAAGCCGCACCCCAAAGCGGGCACAAAGCTAAAACGCCCCACATAAGCAAGGCGAATACTGCGGCTACCGCCAACAAATAGGGGGCAGAGAAAGGCTTTTTGTCAACACCCAATACCCTGCCTATGGGAATACCCAACCCGACGGCTTTTTTCTCTGCCGTTAACACGCCCTCTTTTTCGCTGACACCGAGCTTTGCGGAGTAGCTTCTTAACGCCTTGCGGTAAAGCGCCTTGGTGCCGTCGGTCATCAGCATATAGTTCTCTTCTTTTTGAGAGAGGAGGCGCTCTGCCGCGGAAAGCTTGGTATATAAGGAAGAAAAATCACGAATTTCCACAGACCGCATAAGGCTTTGCGTTTTTTGCAGAAGAGATACGCTGTGCTCACCCTTGCAGATAAGCCCCGCCTGTATAAGGGCGGCGGTAATTATCAGACTTTTGAGCATATCCAACTCAAAGGAGTTGCAGTCATAATCCGAAAAGGCGCGCTCTAAAGTAGTGGGCGCATATTCAAAGCCTTCGGTGCGGAAATATCGCCAAAGCACGCGAAAAGCGTTGGGAATACCGTCACGGGAAGGCAGCTTGTCGAAATATTTGCACTGAAGCTTTGTCTCTCTCAGCTTGCGTTTGAAGTAATAGGCATTATCATACACAAAGCAGTATATAGGCTTGCTTTCGGGGTTTGCGCCAAGCTTTTCAGCCTTAAGTATTTGTTCCTCCGCTTCCCCAATCAGTTGCCTTATGCTTTTTGCTTTAGTCATAAAAATCCCTCCGATTTTGGCTTGTGTTATTATTTTCCAAAATCGAAGGGATTATACATATTCTGTTGTTACGGATTTACCATACTATTTATTCCAGATTTCCTCCAACACCGACCCTACTCTCTTAGCCATACACATAAAGCCTAAATCGTTGGGGTGACTGCCGTCAACGGTGCAGTACTGACGAAGCTCGTCGGGGAAAAGGGTAATGCCGTCTATGAAATACACGTTCTTATCACCGTTTGCCACTGCGTTTTTATAGGTGGTATATATTATATCTCTGCGGCGGTCGGTCTGGTTCTTGCCTACGGATTCCGCCATAGGTCTGCTTATACATATTATAGGCATATCGGGGTTTTTTGCCCTTACTATATCGAAGAACGGCTTGTGAGTCGCCTCCAAATGCTCTGCCGTGGGGGCGTTGTGGTCATAGTCGTAAACGAATATTTCGGGGTGAAGGTCTGCAATGTACTCGGCTATCTCGGCTTCACCTCTTGCGCTACCGGAAAAGCCCAAATTATATATCTCGCAATCGTAAAGCTTTTCGATTATACCGTCGTAGGAAGTACCTGCACGGCAAGCGCATCCCCCCTGAGTGATGGAGGAGCCGTAAAACATAACCATACCGTGTTTGCGGGGAGTGGGAGGTAACAGCTCGCTATCCTTGTCTATACCTATGTATATCTCGGTAAGGCCGCCGTAAAGAGGCAATGCAACGGTTATATCCTTGTATCCGCCGTCATCCTCTTCATCCTTCAAGGCTATGGTGCATCCATCCTCGAACCACAGATCGTCGGTTCTTATGGCACAACACATTTTAAGGAAGCGCATATCGTCACCGCTGCCCATATATATCTCACAACCCGTGGAGCTTGAGAGAGGCATATGGCGCATATAAAAGGTGTTAAGCTTTTTCGCCTTTATTGCTACGTAGGGGGAGTTGGTACGGAAACGAACCCTACCGCCTGCGGTATGACGCGCCAAGTTTTCGATAGAGGTGTTTATTTTTGACAGCTCCAAGGGTAAACGGCAAAAGATACCGTCCTCGCCCTTATGGTATAAACCCGTGATCTCCGCCGCGCAGTCGGTAGCGTTGTACATCTTTATGCCGGGGAATCTTTTTTCAAGCTCAGGTGATGCGGCAAAATTCTTGTCAATTTTTTCAATATTAATACTCATTTTCCTACAGCCTTTCTCATATATACGTTAGTTAATCTTTCATCGGAAAGTGTCGTTTCCCTATCATGACCGGGGTACACACCGTAATCACCGGGCATACTGTACAGCAAACGGAGGGAAGCCATCATCTTGTTTATATCTCCGCCGCGGAAATCCGTTCTGCCCATACCGCCCTTAAACAGCGTATCGCCCGTAAAAAGCATATCGTCGAACAAGTAGCACACAGAGCCTTCCGTATGACCGGGGGTATGTATAACCTCAAAGCTATGCTCGCCTACGGTAACGTGGCGGTCCTTCTCACCGAAAACCACGTCAGGTGCCTTGAAGGGCCAAGGATTTTCCTTCAGGATGCCGGATATAAGATCCCTCTCCTTTAGCATATGAGCGTCCAGACTGTGGATAGCTACCAAAGTTTTTTCGGTACGGAGCCTATCCACTGCCAAAATATGGTCAAAGTGACCGTGAGTAAGCAGGATAAGGGCGGGATAAACGTCCATATCGTGCATCACGCTTTTGATAAGTATAAAATCATCACCGGGATCGATAACCACTGCGGCGCGGCTATCCCCTTGCTTTAATATATAACAGTTCGTGTCAAGCCTGCCTACTTCAACTTTTTTCAGGTTATAGTGCAATTTTATCACCTCTCTTTTGATTATATCACATAAACCACCGAGGGTAAAGTATTTTTTTGCTTAAAGGTGAATATTTTTACAACCGAATGACGAAAATACCTTTGAAACAAAAAACAGAAAGGTGAGCTGATATGACAGACAAAGAGCTAATGTATGTGGAAGACGCCCTATCCCACGCCCAATTTCTTAAAACCCAGTGTGAGGACACCGCGGGGAAGTTAACCGACGAAGACTTAAAGAGCTTTGTTGCGGGACTTTCAAGCAGACACCAGCAAATATTCGGCAGTTTTTATAATTTGCTTTAAAGGAGAATTGCTATGGATGACAAGAAACTAATGGAAACTATGCTTTACGCAGTTAAGGGTACCTGCGACCTGTATATGCACGGAGCCATCGAGTCCTCTACGGGGAACGTACACGGTGCATTCAGCCGCGCCCTTGACGAAGCCTTGCAAATGCAGAACGCAATTTACAGTAAAATGAGCGAAAAGGGCTGGTATCAGAACACCCCCGCACCTCAGGCACAGATAAACCAAACCGCAAGTAAATTCTGCTGCAACTGATAACTTCATATTGCAAAAACCTCGATGGACAGCCATCGAGGTTTTTCAAGCTGATGACAAACCTTGTCATCAGCTTGGCAGAGTGCTGAGAAAGAGCGCAGACAAGACGAACCGAGGCGAGAACTGTACTTTGTACTGTGAGCCGAGGTTCGTTTTGAACGAAAAAATATAACAAAATGCAGAAAA
>JAFQHW010000037.1 GCA_017397805.1 Clostridia bacterium
GGGCAAGCCTCCTTATTTTTCTGCATTTTGTTATATTTTTTCGTTCAAAACGAACCTCGGCTCACAGTACAGAGGTACAGTTCTCGCCTCGGTTCGTCTTGTCTGCGCTCTTTCTCAGCACTCTGTCAAGCTGATGACAAGGTTTGTCATCAGCTTAACGGCAGGCGATAAGCCTGCCGTTAATATTTAAAACAAAAATCATTTTAGCTATTGAAAAATCAAAATAAAAGTAATATAATAAAATAGTTATGGTATGTCGTAAAAAATATGGGGGGTGCAAAGCTTGAAAAAATACAAGGATATACAAAGTCTTTTAAGCTACGTGCGCCGCGCCGTGGATGATTTCGATATGATAAGACAAGGGGAAACAGTGGCGGTAGGTGTCAGCGGCGGAAAGGACAGCTTGACCTTGCTGTGCGTGCTTGCGGCTCTCTCCCGTTTTCACCCAAAAAACTTCACCGTAAAGGCGATACTTATCGATGCGGGGTTTGAGGGTGCGGATTTCTCTCCCGTTACCAAGCTTTGCGAGGAGCTTGAAGTGCCTTTGTCCATAGTGCATACCGATATAAAGCAAATCGTTTTTGACTACCGCAAGGAAAAATGCCCATGCTCTCTTTGTGCCCGTATGCGCCGCGGTGCAATACACGATGCGGCAAAGCGCGAGGGGTGCACTACCATCGCCTTGGGGCATCACTTTGACGATGCGGTGGAAACCTTTATGATGAACCTGATAAACGAGGGGCGTTTGGGTTGCTTTAAAGCAAAGACTTTTTTGGACAGACGGGAGGTTACCGTCATCCGTCCCCTTATTTATTTGCCCGAAAAGCTTATAACCGGCTTTATCCGTCGTGAGGGTATAGAGGTCTGCGGTAAGATCTGTCCCGAAGACGGTAATACCGAAAGGGAAAGGATAAAGGAGCTTATAGCATCCCTTACCGAGAACGACAAAGGCTTAAAGGACAGGATATTCGGCGCTATTCAACGGGGCGGACTTATTTAGTTTATATAAAGTTTACCTACGGTGTCTATAATTACACCAAGGTGATAAAATTGTTGAATAGTATATCAAAATTTTCCAAGTGTTTAACTTATTTAGCCGTTTTGGGTATGGTATCCCAGTTTATAGGCATGCTTTTGCCGCGAAAGCTTTTTAAAAGCGACGGCTTTTTGTTCCGCAGTTATCTTTGGGAGAAGGACGGAAGCGTGTACGAAAAGCTGGGTGTGCGCCGTTGGAAGGATAAGCTTCCTGATATGAGCAGGCTTTTTAAAAGCACCATGGCGCCCAAACGTTTCGAAAATGGCTTTTGCTTAAAGGGCGCAGAGGATCTGGTTAAAGAAACCTGCGTGGCGGAAAGCGTTCATTGCGGTCTTGCGCTTTTTGGCTTTCCCTGCGTGTTTATATGGCGCGGAATCGGCGGCAAATTGGTTTGGGTTTCGTACGCCCTTGCCAACCTACCCTTTATTATCGTACAGCGCTATAACCGCCCAAGACTAAAGAAGACTATAATTGCCGTAAAAAACAGGCAAAAAAATATTTAAGGTTTGACGGTGTTGCCGTCTGTGTAGGTGTGCTATGAATTTACCTAACAAGCTTACTATGTTAAGAATAGCGCTTATCCCCGTTTTTGTAATATGCTTTTATCTGCCCGTAAAGCACAATATGCTTATAGCGGCGGCGGTATTTATTGTCGCGTATATTACCGATGCCATAGACGGTCATCTGGCGCGGAAGCGTAATTTGGTTACGGATTTCGGCAAGCTTATGGACCCTATTGCTGATAAGCTGTTAAGCTCAACCGCCCTTATAATGCTTTCCGCTTGCGGATATATCCATCCCGTTGCCACCGTCATCATTCTTTCCCGCGAGATGTTCATAAGCGGCGTGCGCTTGGTTTGTGCGGAGAAGGGCAAGGTGGTTGCCGCAAGCATCTGGGGTAAGCTTAAAACGGTATCTCAAGCCATTAGTATAGGCGCGGTTATGATACTTTATCCCTTGGCGGGACTTTTATCCCCTGAGCTGGGTGACGTGCTGAAGATTATCACCCAGGTGCTCGTTTGGATTTCCGTTGCTCTTGCAGTGGTTTCCGGCGTAGACTATACCTATAAAAACAGGTATTTCTTCTCTGTAAAATAACACTGAAAGATGGTGTTTGGTTTTGAAAACAAAAAACTGTGAAAACGCAATATTTACTATACCGAATATATTAAGCATGGCGCGGATGCTGTTCCTGCCCGTGTACGCATACCTTTACGTGTGGAAGGAAGCGTATTTGCTGTCGGCAGTGCTTCTTGCCGTTTCCATGATTACGGATGCAATAGACGGCATCGTTGCCCGTAAATTCAATATGATATCCACCTTGGGCAAGGTTATTGACCCCATTGCGGACAAGCTTACCCAAGCCTGCGTGTTCTTTTGCCTGAGCTTCCGTTGGTGGGCACAGCTTAAATATGTGGTTATCGTTTTGGTGCTTAAAGAAAGCTTTATGCTCGTTATGGGCATAATAAACCTCAGAAAAGGACGTATGCTGGACGGCGCTTTAAAGGCGGGCAAGTTCTGCACTACGGTGCTTTTCGTTTCCATGGGATTGCTGGTTGTTTTGCCTTGCTTGAATTTAGCAAATGAAATTCCCTTGGTTACGGTGCTTTCCGTGTTATGCTGTTGTGCAATGCTTATATCCTTCGGCTTCTATCTCTCAACCTATATGGGCGGTAAGCATGGGGTTAATTTAGTCCCCATAAGAAAGGACGGCAAGGCATGAAGGTTTTGATTCTTTCCTGCAATACGGGCGAGGGGCATAACAGTGCCGCCGCCGCCGTGGCTGCACAGCTTGAAAGCCGCGGTGATTCCTGCGTTATAAAGGATGCTTTGGCTTACATTTCCAAAAGGTTTTCTAAATTCATTTGCAACTGGCACACCCGCATATACCGCAACGTCCCCGTGCTTTTCAACATAGGCTACAAGCTTGCGGATAAAAGCCAGAACGGCAAGGGGGGCTCTGTCTTTGGTCCTTTTCTTAATACGGGGGCCAAGGGATTGGCAAAGGAGATACAAGACGGCGGCTACGATTGGGTGATATGCACCCACTCTTTTTCCGCTTATATGTTCACTACCACCGTTAAGCGATACGGTGTAAAGGCTAAAAGCGGCTTTATCGCCACGGATTACACCTGCAGTCCTCCCGTGGACAAAACTCTTCTGGACGTATATTTCGTTCCCCACGAGCAGATAAAGTCTGATTTTATTGCAAAGAATATCCCCGCGGAAAAGCTCGTTGCCACAGGCTTACCCATCAGGAACGAGTTTTACAAGAGATATACCAAGTCCGCCACCAAACGGGCTTTAGGCTTGCCTGAGAACAAGGCGAACGTTTTGTTGATGTGCGGCAGTATGGGCTGCGGCCCTCTTAAGGAAACCGCTTGTCGGCTGGCGAAGATCGTGCCCGACAATGTTTTCGTTACCGTTATCTGCGGTAATAACCGAAAGCTGAAGGCAGAGCTTAAAAGCATGAACTTCCCAAAGGACAGCGTGCGCATAGTGGGTTATACTAAAAACATACATCACTATATGGACAGTGCCGACCTTATAATAAGTAAGGCGGGCGGCATAACCTGTACTGAAGCTATGGTTAAAAGATTGCCCATGTTGCTTATAAACGCCGTTGAGGGGTGTGAGGTGTATAACCGTATGTTCTATATAAGCAACGGAGGCGCAGTGGAAACTGACGGGCCTGTAGCCGATTTTGCCGTTAAGCTCATCAACAACCCGGCGTTATTGAAAAGAATGTCGTTCTCCATGGAATCTGTTTATCCCGGAAATGCGGCAGAGAATATCTGCAATTACATCCACGGTCAAATTTAAGTTCTTGACAAGAGGAATAAAAAGTGCTATAATTGGTCAAACTTAGTTGCGGACGGAAAGTCCGACGGAATATTTAAAAAACGGGGTGCTTGCCCTCACGGGGGCAGGCTGAGATGATACCCATTGAACCTGAACGGATAATGCCGGCGTAGGGAGAGAATATAGAGGCTTGCCTCTTGTTTGTGCTTTTTAAAGAGCTCTCGGCGTTTTCGTCCGTGGGCTCTTTCTTTTTCGCGGCTGAGAAATTTTATTATTTTAAGGAGGTTTTTCGAAATGAAAACCCAAAAAAATCTCAGAATACTGTGCGAAGCGGCAGTTATGATCGCCCTCTCCACGGTATTGGGGCTTCTTATGTTTCCGCCCTTCCGTATCGACCTCTGGGGTAACGGAGGCTCCATCGACTTCGTTATGGTGCCGCTTATCATTTTAGGCTGGCGCAGAGGAATCAAGTGGGCGATCCCTGCGGGACTCGCCTTCGGACTTATTAAGTGCCTTATATCCGGCGGCATCGGCTGGGGACTTCCCTCGGTGCTTTTGGATTACGTGTTGGCTTACGGTGCCGTTGGCGTTGCGGGCTTTTTTAAGGATAAAAAGTACGGACTGGTAACCGGTGCCGTAGTTGCTTGTATTGCTCGTTTCATCGTACATTTTATTTCCGGTATTACCATATACAAATTGGCAGTAGGCGACAGCGCAGAGATATTCGGTATGACCTTCGGCGGTGACGGCGCGGTTATATACTCCGTAGTGTACAACGGCGGCTATATGCTGGGTAACCTGATTTTTGCGGTAGTGGTTTTAGCTCTTCTGTCAAAGCCTTTGTCAAAGCTTTCCAAGTAATATTTTTCAAAAAACGGCATATACATTTGCAAGGGGTGGTCTGTGTGTGGACGAATTTGCAAAACGTTTTTTTAAAAGCATTGCTTGCGGTTTCCTTAGCATTCGCTTTTATATGTGCCGTAAAAAAGCCTTTAAAAACCGTCCCCGGTGTATCGGGGACGGTTTTTCGCGCAGTTAGAGAGACTTTGGCTTACGGACTTTTTCAGCTTGAGCTCAATTTAGTTTACATAATTTTCTATGTGCTCTATGTTAAAAACGGCACCGCGGTGCAGTTTTCGGATTTAGGCGTAGCCTTTACGTTGGTATCCGTGCTGTGTTTTTATTTGCTGTGGTGTTGCGGCGCGTTCAGTCCCACCGCTTATACCTTGTTACCTGCGGCTGTTTATTGTTGTTTTCTCATATACAGAATTTGCTTGGTCAAGGGTAAGCTTGGCTTTTTTTCGTATATAATATTTAATCCCATGTTTGGCTTTATTGGCAACGGCACCAAGGATGGCACTGTGGCGGTAATAAGCGCTTTACTGCCCTTTGCCTGCGCCGCCTTGGGCAGAGGGCTTGCTCTTAAAAGGATTGACAAAAAGCGAAAAATGTGTAATAATGCAAAATAGGGGAGAATTCAGGAGGAATTTATGAATAAAATATTGGTGTTCTTTATGGCCTTGGCAGTTTTGATTTCGATGCAGGCTTGCGGAGGAAAAGAAGAAGGCACGTCTTCTGAGGGTAACGGCGGGGAGGCTTCGTCAGAAGTTATTCAAAGTGCTGATGAAAACGGCAAAGAAGATGAAGAAAGCCGTAACGGTACTGAAACCGAAGATTCTGACTTCAACCAAAGCCAAGAGGAGGAAGAGGACGAGGATGTAAGCGCGGAGGAAGTGCCCGGTGTTTCCGAACTGGGCGACCTTAGCGGATATATAACTTTGGGCACTTGGGAAGGTATCAACGTTCCCGAAAAGGCAGAGGTCACAGACGAGCTTTTACTGCTTAAAAGACAGGAGATGCTGGCTTCCGTAGCAGAGCAAGCAGAAAAAAGCACCGCCGCAGAGCTTGGCGATACCGTAACCATGGACTACGTTGGATACGTTATGGAAACGGGCGAGTCTTTTGAGGGCGGCGAGGCTGAGGATGCAGAGCTTCAGTTGGGCTCAGGCAAGTTTATCGACGGCTTCGAGGATGCACTCGTAGGGCATAAAGCGGGTGAGAGCTTTGATATATTCGTTACCTTTCCCCAAGACTACCATTCAGAGGAATTGGCGGGGGTAAAGGCGAGATTTGCCATAGTATTGAAAAAGGTTACCGAAACGGTATATCCTTCCGTAGATGACGAGCTGGCAAGAGATATCGGCTATGACAGCGCCGTAGCATTTGAGGATGCGGTCATGCTGGCGGTGGAAGAGGACGTGTACGTTACCAACCTTACCGCCGTTTGGAACGCAGTGCTTGAGGATGCCGAAGTGAAGGAGTATCCCAAGGAGCAGTATGCATACAACGTAGCTTATTACAAGGATTATTATATATCCACCTACAGCTATTACGCTACCATGTACGGCATGGAGCTGGGCAAGTACCTTGAGGTTGCCTATAATATGACGGAAGAAGAATTTTACTCTAAGCTTGAAGAAGACAGTAAAGCTTACACGGAGGATTCTTTAAAAAGAGAGCTTGTGGCTTATTCCGTGGCTGATCTGGCTTTTAACCGTGAGGTAAGCCAAGAGGAGTACCAACAGCGCATCCAAGGCTACGCAGAGGACAGAAACGTTACGGTGGAAGCGCTTGAAGAGGAATTTGATAAAGAAACGCTTACAGAAAACATAATCTGGGATAAGGTTATGGAATATCTGTACGAAAACGCAGTTTTCGGCGAAGCAACCGAATAAAAGGAGGAAGCTATGAAAAAAACGGTATTGTTATTGTTACTTGCACTTCTTGTGGCAGTATTGCCTTCTTGTGACGAAAAGAAGGAAGCTAAAGATGAGGACGTGTCCGTTGCCGATTACGGCATAGGCGACATCGTTGAGGCGGCAGGTCTTGACAGAGGCGTTATTTATTCCACCTTTACCGAGGAACAAAAGGCAAGCCTTCAGGAAACCGCGGCTAAATGGAAAGACGGTGAGCTTGTGACCGAGGACGGTGTGGCAAACGCAGGCGTTACCGTGGAGTTTAACGAGGACGGAAGCACCGTGTTTACCTATGCAAACGGCGGTGTGGTAACTCAAGGTGCTGACGGTAAAATAAGCTACGCTACCGCAGATGCCAAGGATAATACCGCGGGTGTTAACGATAGCTGGCCCCAAAACGACTATACCGCAAAGCTGCCTGTACCCAATCTTGCAGTAAGCTCCGTTTCCGAGATAAACGGAATATATACGGTTAACTTCGCAGAAGCTTCAAGAGAAGCTGTAGTAGCTTACGGCAACGCAATTAAAGAGGCGGGTTTTACCGCAGATGAAAAGGTTACCGATAACGAGGCTATATACAGCTACGAGGCATCCGATTCCGAAGGCAATCGGGTTAAGCTCAGCTATATGGGCACTATGGGCTCCGTAAGCGTGGAATTAGCCGTTTCTTAGAGGTGAAAAATGGGTGTTCACGACGGTCACAGAGGAAGACTCAGAGAAAGATATATTAACGAGGGCGGTAAGTGTTTTGCCGCCCACAATTTGTTGGAGCTTCTGCTGTTTTACGGCATTCCGCGAAAGGACACGAGTCCCATAGCCCACGCCTTGCTGGAGCGGTTCGGCAACGTAAACGACGTGCTTAACGCTACGGTGGAGGAGCTGTGTCAGGTAAACGGGGTGAACGAAAGCACCGCGGTTTTGATTCATTTGGTAGGGGAGATAGGCGACCGCTTTTACCGTACCGAAGCCGCCGATGAGTTGCGCTTTTTCACCTATGACGAGATAGGTCTGTTTTTGTACGAGCAATTTTCTGACAAAAAGCAGGAGCAGGTGCTGGCCATGTACACCACCAACTCGGGCAAGCTTTTAAAGCTTGATACCTTGTGCGTGGGCGGTGTAAACTCCGCCTCCTTTGACGTGCGTAAGCTGGTAGCCACCGCTATCTCCGTAGATGCGGGCGCGGTTATTTTGGCTCACAACCATCCCGGCGGAACTTGCATCCCCACCGGTGAAGATCTGGATACCACCAAAAACATAGGCAAGGTGCTTTCCTCTGCGGGTATCGAGTTAGTGGAGCATTACGTAATTGCCGAAGACGGTTGTTGCCGTATAATGGAGGAGATCTACGAGGAGCCGGCACAGCTTCGTCAGCAATACGCATTGAACATCAGCAAATCCCTTAAATCGGAGGGACTTTTCAACGGCAATAAGGTAAAATAAAAAGCAGTTGATTAATATTTAAAAACGTGGTATAATAAAAGACAGAATACGATGTCTTGGAGCAATTTATGAGAATAATTACGGGTAAAGCAGGCGGCGTACGCCTTAACTCTCTTGAAGGTGACGATACAAGACCGACGGCAGAGCGTGTTAAGGAGGCTATGTTTTCCGCTATACAATTTAATATAGAGGGCAGACGTGTGCTTGATCTTTTCGGCGGCAGCGGTCAGCTGGCGCTTGAGGCTTTAAGCCGCGGTGCCGACAGTGCGGTGATAGTGGACAGTAACCGCAAGGCGGCGGAAGTAATTCGCGCCAACAGCATAAAAACAAAGCTTTTTGATTCTTGCAAAACCGTTTGTGCCGACTGGCGCGATTATATAAAGACCAATGCGGGGAGAGAGAAGTTTTCCCTTGTTTTCCTTGATCCTCCGTACAAGGACGGTTTTTTGGATGAGGTTATAAAGCGTGTTTCCGCGGCGGATTTATTGGCTGACGGTGCCATTATCGTTTGCGAAAGCGGAGAGGGCGGCATACCCCTTCCTCCCGACGGATACACGGCTAAGCTGTATCGCTACGGAAAAACCTACGTAACCATTTTAAAATCGGAGGCGGATATTATATGAAGGCCCTTTGCGCCGGCAGTTTTGACCCTATAACCGTAGGCCATTACGATTATATAATCCGTACCGCCGAGCTTTACGGAAGCGTTGTGGTTGCAGTAACCGACAACAGCGAGAAGAAGTATATGTTCACCTTGGAGGAAAGGCTTCGCTTTGTAAAGGAAGCCTTTAAAGGCAAGGATAATATAAGCGTTGTATCCCATAGCGGTTGGTGTGCCGATCTGGTAAAGGAGCACGGTGCAGATCTGATAGTTAAGGGTATAAGAAACAGTGAGGATTTCGACTATGAAAAGCTTATCGCCACCGTGAACCGCGAAATAAGCGGGGTGGAAACCGTTTTTATCCCTTGCAGAAGTGAGTACAGTGACGTAAGCTCCACCGCGGTGCGTGAGATGATAAAATACGGTAAGGACTACAGCGCCTTCGTTCCTTTGGGGGTTAAGATAAAGTAGGGGAGGTATAAAGCTCATGAAAAAGAAGATAGTGCTTGTTTTGTGCGCCGCAGTTATGATAGCCGCTTTTTGCCTCAGTGCGGTTATGGTAAGCAACGCCAATCAGGTCATACGGGAGTACGATACCCTTTCCGCCCTAAGCAATAACGACGATAAGCTGGCGGTAGCGCTTTCCACCGTATATAAGCGCGCAGGGGACGTGGTGCTCTCACTTCCTCATGCAGGCGCTACTTTGACGCAGACCGCGGTTATGAAGCATTTTGCGGGTGACGGCGGTGCTTTATCCTATCTGAATACCAACGCAGACGTGCACCTTAATAACGCTTACTCCGCAATGGAAGACATTTTAGTGGATTTTGATAATATACTTACCTCTTATAACGTACCTTCCGGCAGTAGCTACCGCACCAAGAGAAGTGAGCTGAGCGATTTGTTCTCAGGCTTAAAAAGCGCAAATACCGAGCTTATCCGCCGTGCCCGCACCTTTATAAGCTATTCGGGAAGCGGTTACGACAGCTATTATACCGCCTACTGCGAACAGTTGCAGATAGTTACCGATAAATTTGAGAGCGCATCCAAAAAAATAAGTACTGAGTACGATTCGTTTATAAGCGGACTTATGGGGGAGGATTACCATTTAGTCCAATAAGACCGATACGGAGGTTTTTTGAATGGCAAAAGACAAAGCTTTAAAGAAAAAACGCCGCCGTTTAGGTGACCGCAAGGACGGCAGAAAAATACGCAGCATGTGCCCCATGAACTACGTTTCCCCTTATATAATGCCTACGAGAAGCGGTTCCACCAACTATA
This sequence comes from Clostridia bacterium, assembly GCA_017397805.1. GTDB lineage: Bacteria > Bacillota > Clostridia > Oscillospirales > CAG-382 > SIG636. The sequence continues at coordinate 9,917 of JAFQHW010000037.1, forward strand.
TTGCAGATAAATTCGATACTGCCAAGATGGACGATTATATAATGCAAAAACGCGCCGAAGGTCTTAAAGGCTTCGGTGCACTTCACATGTTTATTGCAGTTTACGTCCGCATAGTATCTCAAAGACCGGGCATTAACCGTTTTATAAGCAGACAGAAGATATTTGCAAGAAACAATATAGAAATTATGCTTACGGTAAAGAAAGAGCTGTCACTTAACGCCGATGAAACGGTTGTAAAGATAACTCCGCCCCCTACCGCCACAGCCAAGGATATATACGAGCTTTTGAACAAGGAGATCACCGCAAGCCGCAGTGACGAGGAAAGCTCCTTCGATTCCGCAGCAAAAATACTTAATTATATACCGGGACTTTTTTTGAAGTTTACGGTGTGGTTTTTAAAGACCTTGGACTACTTCGGGCTTCTGCCCCGCACCTTGCTGAAGTTAAGTCCCTTCCACGGGTCTATGTTCTTAACGTCTATGGGGTCTTTGGGTATCCCCCCAATATTCCACCATCTGTATGAGTTTGGCAACGTGCCCATATTTATTTCCTACGGCGCTAAGTATAAGGAATATAAGCTGGATAAGGAGGGTAACGTCAACGAGCATAGCTTTATTGACTATAAGATAACTACGGACGAGCGCATCTGTGACGGGCATTACTACGCTTCCGCCTTAAAGCTTATCCGATTTTATATGCAAAATCCTCATTTGTTGGATACACCGCCCGAAACGGTCATTGAGGATATTGACTAATTTAATATGATTAATAAAAATCCACTCTTTCGAGTGGATTTTTATCGTCGTGCGGTCTTTAAGCCGCTGTTTTTTTGTGCTGACCGTCCGTGTCAAGTTCGTAATTTAACATATTCTCAATAAATATGCCGTAGCCGCGGGTGGGGTCGTTTATAAGCACGTGGGTAACCGCCCCGATAAGCTTCCCTCCTTGAACTATGGGACTGCCTGACATTCCCTGAACTATGCCGCCTGTTTTTTCAAGCAAGGCTTTGTCCGTAACTTTTATGAGCATATTGCGGTTTTCTTTACTGTCGCCGCACAGATTTTCGATTTCTATCTCGTATTTTCTGCGGGTTCCGTCAACGGTGGAGAAGATGTGTGCTTTGCCCGTCTTCACCTCGTCGCTTTTGCCGATCTCCACAAGCTCGCCCAAATTTTTCGGGGCGCTGTTCCACACTCCGTAAACACCCGTTTCCTTGTTGGCGGTCAAATATCCTCTTTGAATATTACCTATTTCACCTTTAAGCTCACCGGGATGACCGACGGCACCCTTGCGCGCTTGCTTTATGTCCACGTCCACTATCGCGGCACTGCCAAGGGGCATAAGAACCCCCGTGTCGGAGTCGCATATTCCGTGTCCAAGCCCTGCAAAGGCCTTCCCGTCGGCAGAGATATAGCTTATCGTGCCTATCCCCGCGGTGGAATCCCTAACCCACATACCGCTTTTATAACAGTTTTCCTCTGCGGACAGCGCAGGGTAAAGCGCGGTGGTGAAGCTCTTTTCGTTACGGCTTACCTCTAAGGGCAAAGCCTTGCCGCCGGTCTCTTCTATTATTTTCTTAAAGTCGTCGGCGCTTTTAAGCTCCGTGCCGTTGGCTGATACGATTATATCGCCTTTTTCTATGCCCGCTTCACCGGCAGGGCATACGGAGCCGCCAAAGCCCTCTACCGTACAAAGACCTACCACCAGCACGCCTTTTGTAAAATACTTAACTCCAAATGCCGTTCCGCCCAAATAAACCTGCTCCTCTGCCGCTTCTGCCGTTATGCCAAAAGGCGATATACAGCCTATGACCAGCAGTAAGGCAAGGGCGGTGATTTTTAGTTTTTTAAACATTGTTTTCGTCCTGCTTTCCGTTGCATTTGCCTATAATTTGCGTAATCGCCGCAAAAAATATTCAGGTAAATATTGAAAAGCACACTGCTTTGTGTTATACTTTATAAGTAATTAAACGAAAAGGAAAAATTTGTTATGACATCTTTGGAAATATGTGAGATTTTCAGCCGTATCCGCCCCAAGGAGCTAAAGGTTTTACCCTCTCAGGTGCTTGCCGCAGTGCAGTCGGGTGAGTTAAGCGGAACGGAGGCTTTAAAGGACGGCTTCGTTAAAGGCATGGAGGATATAGGTAACCGTTTTAAGGATGGGCGCGTTTTCCTTCCCGAGGTTATGATAAGCGCAAAGACCATGAACGAGGCTGTTAAGCTGTTAAAGCCCTATCTTGCCGCAGACGGCGGTGATAAGGAAACGGGCGTTGCCGTTTTGGGCACCGTAAAGGGCGATAACCACGATATAGGCAAAAATATAGTAAAGATAATGCTTGAGGGCAGAGGAATACGTGTGGTTGATTTAGGTACAGACGTTTCGCCCGAGGCGTTCGTTGAAACGGCAGAAAAAGAGGGCGCGGGGATTATATGTGCTTCAGCTCTGCTTACTACCACCATGTCCGTAATGGGTGATATATGCACCCTCGCCAAGGATAAGGGCATAAAGGTGATGGTTGGCGGCGCACCCCTCAGCGCAGACTTTGCGGAAAGCATAGGCGCTTACTATGCCGCAGATGCCGCCGCCGCCGCAGACGTGGCGATAAAGCTTTTAACCGCTTAAAGACAAGGTTTGTTATTAAGGCTGTGGTTTTCCGCGGCCTTTTTATGTTTTGGCACGATTTGCGGTGTTGTGAAGAAAACTCTTTTTCTTGACACTCAATTTTAGATGTGATATAATGTTGTTGAAGTATTTGTATTCAGAGGAGGGTGTGTGATGGACAGAGATAATTATATTTCCGATGAACAAGTTATCAAGCGTGCTAACGCTGCCGTAAAATTTGCTATCGAAAAGAAAAAAATAACCAACACCCCAATCGTTGCATACGACAGAAAAAGCGGTGTTGTATATAATCTCAATTCGGACGGCAGCAAAACCGTTGTAGCCACCAGAACGACAAAAGGAAGATATAGTGAACGAAATGCAAAAAACTAAATTTCCCGAGGTTGTGGTTTTTGCCGGTCCAAACGGCTCAGGAAAAAGCACTTTTACAGAGTTTTTAAAGCCTCCCATGGACTATATCAATGCCGACGAAATAAAAAAAGCGCTTAGATGCTCGGACAAGGATGCCGCCGTGTTGGCAGAAAGTCAGCGCGAAGAACACCTTTTAAACAATCGGGAGTTTTGCTTTGAAACCGTAATGTCCACGGATAGAAATCTGAAGCTGTTAAAAAGAGCAAAAGAGAAAGGCTACTTTATCAGATGCTATTACGTGCTTACTGCCGACCCTATAATAAACGTATATAGGGTTAGGTCAAGAGTTGCTGACGGCGGACACGATGTGCCTACGGACAAAATTATATCACGTTACGATAAGGCGCTTAAGCTCGTTAAGGACGTTGTGGAAATTTGCGATATTTGTCACATATACGACAATTCAGGCACCGAACCTTTTCGTATATTCAAAAAAAGAAAAGACGTTTGTTGTTACGATGAGTGCGAAGATTGGTTAAAAGAAGATATAGAATTATTGACCGGCGTTACTGAAATGCAAAAAGCAAGCTTGAATGCTTGATTTAGCTTAACGAACAACGTATTGAACACATCATTTTTCAATGTATTGATATGATGTGTTCAATTTTGTTTTCCCAAATATGTGGTTTTCCGCGGCCTTTTTTGCTATTGACGGAGATAAAAAGCTGTGATATAATAAAAATCAGAGTAAAATGTGTGGAGTAACCAATGGAAGAAAAAAGAAGCAGTTTCTCAGGTAAAATAGGATTTGTATTAGCGGCGGCAGGCTCTGCCGTGGGACTTGGTAACATATGGCGCTTTCCGTATTTAGCGGCAAAATACGGCGGCGGAATATTCTTGCTGGTTTATGTGGTTTTGGCGGTTACCTTCGGCTTTGCCCTTATGTGTGCGGAGATAGCCATAGGCAGAAAAACGGGGAAAAGCGCTATATGCGCCTTTGGCTCTCTCAATAAGAAATGGGGCTTTATAGGGTCTTTGGCTTCCGTGGTGCCCGTTATCGTTTTGCCTTACTATTCCGTTATAGGCGGTTGGGTTACTAAATATTTTGCAAAGATAGTGTCCGGCGGTATTGGCGAGACGGCTTTGGTAGAAGGTACAGGTAAAAATGCCGTAACCTATTTTGATAAATTTACGGGGCAGATCGGTGAGCCTATTTTTTACTTCCTTTTATTCATCGGCGTTACTGCGATTGTAGTGCTTTTCGGCGTTGAAAAGGGTATCGAAAGGGTCAGCAAATTGATGATGCCCATTCTTATCATTATGACTGTTGGTATCGCTATTTACGCCATGACACTTCCCGGTGCTATGGACGGCGTTGTATATTACATAAAGCCCGATTTTTCAAAGTTTTCCGTTAATACGGTGCTTGGGGCTATGGGGCAGCTGTTTTACTCCACCTCGTTGGCTATGGGTATTATGATAACCTACGGCTCTTATATGAAGCGCGACGTAAGCATAGAAAAATCCGTAAAGCAAATAGAGTTTTTCGATACGGGTATTGCGTTCTTGGCAGGTCTTATGGTAATACCCGCCGTGTTCTCTTTCTCCGGAGGCGATCCCTCCAAGATAAACGCAGGCCCCGGTCTTATGTTTGAAACTCTGCCTCAGGTATTTAACAGCATAGGCACGGTCGGCGGCACCATCCTCGGCGCAAGTTTCTTCCTTATGGTTTTGTTTGCGGCGCTTACATCCTCTATTTCCCTTATGGAAACGGTGGTTTCCATATTCAGAGATAAGTTTGGTTGGGGCAGAAAGAGCACTTGCTTTTTCGTTCTTGGCATAACCGTTGCATTAGGTCTTCCCTCTGCCCTCGGTTTCAGCGCATGGAAAGGCGTTCGCTTGGCGGGCATGAACGTTCTTGATACTATGGATAACTTGGCAAACAGCATTATAATGCCCGTGGTTGCCCTTCTTACCTGTCTTTTCGTAGGCTACGTGATAAAGCCGAAATCCTTAACCGACGAAATAGAGCACACTGGTACTTTTAAGCATAGAAAGCTTTTCGAAGTTGCGATAAAATATATAGCTCCCGTGTGTATATTGCTTATTCTCGGCTCTTCCGTGCTGAGCTTGCTTGGAGTTATAGAAATTTAGGAGGTTTTGCTATGAAAAAAACGTTGGCGAGATTGATGGCTATAGCTTTGGTTGCCATAACCGTACTGTCGGTATGTCCCGCGGTATCTGCTTATACCTTTGGGATGACTTATTCTACAGGTCACACGGTTCAAAACGGCGTAAGCTACGCCAAGTATAACGTAACGAGCAAGGTAAACGGTAATACTCTTGCTTGTACTACCCTTAGCTTTAATCCTTCAAACGGATTTATCCCCATGGTGTTTTCCTGCTACGCGGGTACGTCGGGTACGATGGCAACTCAATACAGCGTAGCAACCAGCAAGTACGGATACAACGTGGCAGGTGCCGTAAACGGCTCCTTCTTCTCCATGGGTACGCCCTACGGCACTCTTACGGGGATGAATATCTCCAACGGTAAAATCACTTCTGCTCACCTTGGTTGTTCAGGTGAGGTGGTTGCTTTCGGTTCCGACGGCAGTATGAACGTGGTTAACAGCGCCTTGAAATACACCATAAATATCGGCGGCAAAAGCTATGCCGACATGATATACTACATAAACAAGACCGGCGGCTCTGCCTCTGCAGATAATTGGAGCGAGCGTTTCTATTACTACGATACTTCCTGCGGTACAAAATGCGATACCTATGCCGTTTGCCCCGGTACTGAGATACTGTGCAAAAAGGTAGATAATACCGACTTGGCAGTAGGTCAGACTTTGGTAGGCGAGGTCATTTCCGTAACCAAAAACACCTACGGCGGCTCTTTGGGCAGCAGTGGCGTGTATTCCGATAACTTTATACTGTTTATGCGTAGCGGCTCCACTTACGAAAACTATATTTCGGGTGTTAAGGCAGGGGATACCATCACCATCAATACGGAGGAGACCGTTGCCGCTTCCAAAGAGATAATGGAAAAAGCAAACTCCGTAATCCCCAACGTAGGCTGGCTTGTTAAAAACGGCGTTGACCGCACCTTGATAGACAGTACCATCGGTACCCACTCCGTAACCTTGCAGGCGCGTTGGACCGCTTTCGGCAAGAAGGCAGACGGCACCTACGTATTCTTCACCAGTGAGGGCGGCAGTACCGGTAGTGGTGGCTCCTTGACGTTAAGGGACGTGGCACAGGCTATGATAAATATGGGTTGTACCGACGTTATCCGTATGGATGGCGGCGGCTCCAGCGCCATGTACGTTTCCAATACGGGTAGCGGAAGTGCGGGGTACGTGCAGTCAAGCTCCCGCGCGGTAGGCGACGGCATTCTGATAGTAAGCCGCTCAAGTGCTACCAAGGCGGCTAAGAAGACCGCTTTGCTTACGGAGATAAACGAGGCGAAGACTGTGCTCAATTCCGTAAGCCACGACGGCTTGTCCGCGGCGCTGACTAAGGCAGAAACCGTTTATAACAGCTCTACCTCCATAGAAGGCGACCACAAGCGCGCTATAATGGAGCTTCAGGAGCTTAATTCGGGCAAAGCTATGCTTTCCTATATGATGAACCAAGCCGGCAGTATAGATACTGATAATTTCAGCGACCTTGCCCTTGACAGACTGGACTATAATTATTTCGAAGGCAAACGAATTCTTTCTTCTTCCGATTATACGGAAGCTCAAAAGCTCGATTGGGCAATAAAATTACAAACTCTTATGGGCGATACGGCTACGGTGGGCAATAGACTTTCTCTGGGTGCCGCCTACGGTACTCACGACGCCAACGCCTCTTATCCCGATACGGGGCTTTCCGAGATGACAGACGGCGTGCTTTTCGGAGAAAGCGCCTCGGCTTCTCCTTGGACGGGTTATCACCTGAATTCTGCCCATGGCACCGTAGACGGTGTGGGAAGCTATACGGACATTACCGTGGATCTGGGCAAAGCCGAGAAGATTACGGGATTTGGTGTTTCCGCAGCTCATATGACGTCTTGGGGCATCTCCGCTCCCAAACGAATAGAAGTTTATGCAAGCGCTGACGGAGTCGAATATTACCTGCATTCAGTGCTCGCTCCTACCGTAAATTCGGTTACGGGGTCTTATCAGGTCATCCCCTACGAGGCTGTTTCTTCAGAGACTACTGAAGACCGATATATTACTTTCCGTTGCTTCTATGCCAGCAACCATATGTTCATCGGTGAGCTGAGCGTTTACGGCGAAGGCGGTAAGGCAAGAGCCGATTTTTCCGGTTTCAATACGAGAATAGGCGAGAGCTATGCGGTTATCTTTGACGAGAGCATGGGCGCCCTTACCCATACCAACGCAAACCTTACTTGGGCGTACGGTGTGTTCTGTAATTACGATTCCGCCAAGGGCGCGTACGTGGTAAGTTCCACTTCTTTTGCAAACGGTGACAGTTCCTATAGCCACACGGTTCCTTCCGGCGGCATCGTTATAGGACTTCACGGCGCGGCTAACCAAGCCATAGGCGGTGCTAACCTTAAGGCAGGGGATACGGTTTATCTTACGGGTATCGACGTTGCAAGCAAGACCGTTTATCCCGGCGCAAGGATTAGCATATTCACAAAAACCGACGATGCGGTAAGCTATACCGCACCTCAAATAGGCGTTGTTAAGAGCGGTTCGGGTGTTTCCTTCAGCAAGGAAGGCTACGTTACCGTTTCCGATGCAAAAAGGTCTACGGAGGAGATAAAAGCATCCTTCTTAGATGCAAGAGTTGTTATAAGCGGTAACGGTACCGGTGCCACGGTTTCCGTGCCGGGTGTTGACGGTGTTCGTCAGCTTTGCATTAAGGGCGACCTTAACGGCGATGCCATCGTAAGTACCGCCGATTGCCTATCCATGGAAATGGATATAAGCGGTGTTTCCCGCCTCAGCGGTATATTTGCCGCCGCAGGCGATATGGACGGCAGTGAGTCCATAAGCTCGACGGATTATATGGTAATCGAACAAATACTTACCGCAGCTTGATGCGGGTAAAAACGGCGCAGACCACTGCGTTATAAAAGAATCCCACCTCGCAGTACGGAAGTACAGCCATCGGTGGGATTCTTTCATTCTGCATCCGTTTTTCCTCCGCATCACCGAAGGCGCGGTGTTTATGGTAAAAGCGGCGCAGACCACTGCGTTATAAAGAACCGAGCCTCGCAGTACGGAAGTACAGCCATCGGTGGGATTCTTTCATTCTTCATCCGTTTTTCCTCCGCATCACCGAAGACGCGGTGTTTATGGTAAAAACGGCGCAGACCACTGCGTTATAAAAGAACCGGGCCTCGCAGTACGGAAGTACAGCCATCGGTGGGATTCTTTCATTGTCGGGGTCCCTGCGAAGTCGCCAGACTTCGCGGGGTGGCTTCTGCATCCGTTTTTCCTCCGCATCGTAAGGCAAGCCTCGGTTACAGTCGCCTGACGGCGAGTTATAGGATGATACGCATCGTTGTATTGCCTTCGGCAGTTGTGAGTTGAATGTAAAAACCGAGCCTTAAACTCAAAAGGCTCGGTTTTATCTTTGGAATTAAACTTGATTCGTTTTTCTGTGCTTTAAGTATGATACAAGATTCATCATTACCGTAACGGCTCTGCCGGCGGCGATGATATAAAGCCCGGTCACTCCGTTATATATTCCCCAAAGTCCGTTGTTAACCATATTGCCTATGCGAAGCTTTTGGGTGTTATCGTAAAACCACAGATAATAGTTAACGTAGCAAGGAGATATAATGGGAATCAACTGCCACAGGCTGTCAATGGCGGTAAAACCCACCAAGGTTTGTACGGCTATGGCGGTTGTCGGAACGATAAAATGCCATCTGTGCTTTTTTATCCTATCTCTGTATATGTAAACCGCCGACCGTACGCAAATTACAATGTATAGGTAAACGGTTGCCATATCTCCGTTGATATAATAACAGAGCAAATTAAAAGCGTTGAACAGAAAATTTACCACGAAAATCTTTCGGATGCTTTCGCTGGTTGCTATTATGAACTGCACACCGCAGACCAATATTTGGGCAAAAATAAGCTCCCACATAATCATCGACCTGATCCTTATTATTAGCTTTAGCGAGTATAAATCAAAAAAATGACGGTTTTGTTAACAAATTCGCCTGCAACTAAGATTTTTTTAATTTGATCGATGATTGGCGATTTTTCAAAAGGAAAGAATTGATTGTGCTTGTGCAAAACCCACAAAAATCGAAGCTTATTTTCTACACTTATACCCGATGTTTTACCAATAACCGTCTTGACAAAGGATTTTTTTGCTAATATAATAAAGATGAGATAGCAATATGGCTTACGAGCCTTTATGAAAAAAATTGTAGGGGGTTTATACAATGAAAAAAATTATTGCTACGTTATTGTCCCTCCTTATGTTGGTTTCCGTTTTCTCCTCTTTCGCAGTTCTTTCGGAAGCGGCTTCCACCATTTGGGTATACGACGTTGACAAAACCACAGATGTAAGCGCACAGCGTCAGAAGATAGCTGTTACCCGCGCTAATGCTTACAGCATTTCTTATTCAGGCACTTCTGCAGGTGCTTCCGCTGACAACGGTTCCCGTTTGACAGACGGTAATGCAGGTACTGCAGATTCTTATCTTTCCGTGTTTAATGGCTCCGGTACTACTACCATCGTCATTAACCTCGGTTACAAAGCAATCGGTATGACCGATTTCTATGCACGCTTCTATAAGTCTTCCTCTTCCGGTTACAATCTTCCCACTTCCGTGAAGTTCTACGTATCCAACGACGGTTCTACGTATAACTATGCTGGTGAGTCTGAGGAGCTTGCAAGCGTTTCCGACAACTCTTCTTATTCTTTGGGCTTTACCAAGAGCAAGGGTTGTGAGGCTCAGTACATTAAGTTTGAGATCAATCAGAGCGGCACCGTTGCTTGTTCTGAGGTGGCTGCTTACATTTGGGCAGACGTTACTACCATCTCCGCTACCGGCGCGGCTGACAATCAGGGTCTTGTTTACTCTGCTAACACCACTGCAGGTACCGCATATGTAACTTCTTATACCGACAGTTACACCACCACCACTACCGTTCAGGGTTCCGGCATCACTCCCGCTTCCGCTAACGGTAAAGTTAACGGTATTACTTACACCATCGGTAAGGGTTCTGCTGACCAGTCCACCGTTATTACGGACTTTATGCCTTCCGGCAAGGCAAACCGCCCCGGTATCGTTAACAACAACAAAAAGTATATCGTTATGCATACCACCGGTAACTTCCAGTCTACCGCTAAGAACAACCACGACTATCAGACCAAGAACTCCAGCTGTACAGGCGTTTCTTGGCATTACACCGTAGGCGACCATATCGTATATCAGGGTCTTCCCGACAACGAAACCGCATGGCACGCTGCAGACGGTACTTACGGTAAGGGTAACTATTACGGTATCGGTATTGAAACAAGCGACTATGGATTCTCTTCTTTCACCGGTTCTGCTTGGACTAACTTTATTAACAACTATTTCTATGCACACTGCCGTACAGCAGCTGTTCTTGTTGCTGAGCTTTGTATAAGATGGAACCTCAATCCCGGTGACTGTTCTGCTTCCAGCGCTGTTATTCAGCACGCAGACTGCTACGAGAAGAACTGTCCTTATCAGATGAGATATAACACTTCTTCCGGCAGCTTCACCCGTAACACCGGTGATATGTGGGTTTACTTCAAGGGTTACGTTGATAAGTACTATACTGCACTTAAAGGCGGCGGAACTTATGAACAGACTGTTGAAACTCCCAACTCCGTAACAAACGTTGAAGTTCCTCAGTACGTATACGTAGAAAGCTCCAAGTCTTACTGCAGAGTAACAGGTATTGCCGGTTCTGCATTCGCTTCTAAGAAGAATCTCGTTAGCGTATATCTTCCCAGCACCATTACTTGGGGTTCTCCTTCCTTCGCATCCGATAACCTCGTTGACATCAACGTATCTCCCGCTTGCACATACTACTACTCCAAGGGCGGCGTTCTTTACTCCGCAGCTGACAACTCCGTTGTAGCTACTCCCGCTAAGAACAAGGGTACCGGTACCATTAAGGTTGACCCTGCTGTTTACGGCATTGCAAACTTCACCTTGGGTGAGGAATACAGCGCTAAGTATGATGCAGATACCGATAAGAAGCTTTTGAGAGGCTTCTACAACGGCGGCGCTACCGCATCTACCCTTAAGGGTATGTTCGTTGACTCTATTACCGTTTGCGATGCAGAAGGTAATGCAGTTTCCGACGGTACTACCGTTGGTACGGGCGCTATCCTCAAGTCCGAAGACGGCGAGGAATCTTGCACCCTCATAGTTTACGGCGACCTTGACGGTGACGCTAAGATTTCTTCTACTGACTACGTTGTTATGTCCTCCTATCTCATGGGTGGCGGCAAGCTGTCCGGCGCATACTTCTTGGCAGCAGCTATCGGCAACGGTGAAACTGTTTCCACCTCCGACTTGTTGCACCTTGAGAAGAAGATTTCCGGCTAATATTTGATTAGTCAAGTATAACTATCAAAGGAGACGGCGTCTGTCTTTTATGGCAGACGCCGATTTAAAGTATTATGGTAAAGCGTTTATTTGCATTTGTTTTGTGTTTGATAATGCTGTCGGCTTCCGTTTCCGTATCCGCGGCAAAGTCCGTTTACGAGGAGGAAACTCCCGTGGCTGACGTGGTTATGCATTGTGACGAGCCTAACGTTGCTGCAGGCGAGATAGTTGTCGTTAACGTGTCCTTGGAAAACATAAGCTTGGAGCCCGGTGTTATCGCTTGCGATCTGCCCGTATTCTACAACAAGGATATTTTAGAGCTGACCTTGGTAGAGGTAGTGGTTCCCGATTTTTGGAACGGTAACGATAAATCCCTTTGTAATATAAACGCAGGGGATAATTACAGTTGGCTCCGAGTTATTCCCGAAAGGCCTGAGGGCAGTAATCTCCAATATGAAGATTTTGCCGTAAAACAGGATAAAGGCATTATGTTTAATCTGATATTTACCGCAAAAAAGGCGGGCAATACCACCGTTACCATCAAAAATGACGAGAAGAATAAGCTTTATATGATGGTAGTGAGCCCCGATATTAAAAACTACCGTCCTAACGGAGCAAGCCTTAAAGTAAGAGTTTCTGCCTACGAAAACAGCGGTTGGGTAGAAGAAACGGAAGAACCTGTGGAAGAGTCCGTTGATTACGGAAACGTAAGCGAAGAAGCAGGCGAGGCTTCCGGTGCTGAAAGCGCTGTTACCCCTCAGGAAAGCCAAGTTATCCACGATAGCGCAAGTGCAAACGTAACAACTCCCGATAACGGCGATGAAGTTGAAAAAGACGATGATAACGGCGGCTCCGCCACCAAGTATATCATAATATTTGCCGTGATAGGTGCCGTGGCAGGCGGTGCAATAGGCGCTTTTGTTGGCATGTCCAAGAAAAAAGCAAAAAATAATAAGTAAAACGCAAAATTAATTCGTGCACGCAAAAATAACGGCAGACGGCGGTAAAAACCTACCGTTGTCTGCCGAAACAATAGCAAAAACCCCGCTTTTTTGCTGTCAAAATATACGCATTTATTTACCGAAGAAAAAATTTTTTAAAAAAAATAAAAAAATTTCAAAAAACCTATTGCAAAACTGAAATTTATGTGTTATTATAATCAAGCGCTGATTTGAGGGGCACGCAAACGGCTCAACTCCTACAGTGTGGCGGCTCATACGGTCCGGTAGTTCAGTTGGTTAGAACGCTAGCCTGTCACGCTAGAGGTCGTGGGTTCGAGTCCCATCCGGATCGCCAAAACTTTTTCAAGCTACGGTCATACCGAAAGCAATATGCGGATTTAGCTCATTTGGTAGAGCGCGACCTTGCCAAGGTCGAGGTGGCGGGTTCGAGCCCCGTAATCCGCTCCAACCCTTTAGGGGTGTTAGGGACGGCGCCATCGCCAAGCGGTAAGGCCAAGGTCTGCAAAACCTTTATTCCCCGGTTCGATTCCGGGTGGCGCCTCCAAA
>JAFQHW010000038.1 GCA_017397805.1 Clostridia bacterium
ACTGTTATGCCACCCCATTACTCACTTCGTTCGTAACGGGGACCCCGAACTGTACTGTGAGCCGAGGTTCGTTTTGAACGAAAAAATATAACAAAATGCAGAAAAATAAGGAGGCTTGCCCCCTTATTTTTCTACTTCATTGTATTTGTTTGTTTTCTTTTTCGTGCTCTGTGCCTTTGTCAGCGGTCTGAAGTGGCTCGTTTGAGCCACTTTTTAAGTCTTTTTTCTTATTTGGAAGTTTCGGCAGGAGCGTTCTTTGCTTCTTCTTCAGCTTCTATCTTAGCGTTAACGTCGCGCCAATCCTCAAGCTCTGCTTCGTTGAACACGGGTGCGCCGTTATACAGATGCTCGTAACCGTCAAGCTCGTCGGCAACTGCGTAGGAGTTCTTGTAGTTTACGAGAGCTATTGCGGGGCAATCGTTTGCTAAAATAGCTTCTGCCTGATGGAGCAGATTTGCTCTTTCATCACGGTCGGAGCTTGCTACTGCCTTAGCTATAAGCTCGTTATACTCTTCGCTGTTGTAGCCGGTAAAGTGAGTATCCACGCTGATTTCGTCAGCGGTAATATCTACGTAGGAGCCGGAGTAACCGGATGCGAAGGGTGCAAGGTATGCCAATGCGTTGGAGGAGTTCATAGTCATATCAACTGCCAAAACGTCAAAGGGATTTCTTTCACCTGCGCCTACACCGTAAATCAAATCTCTGATATAGCTTACGTTGTTTTGGTCAAGCGCCTTAACGTTTACGTTGAAGCCAAGACCGTTCCAAACGCTTGCCACGTATTCGGCAACAAGCTGGTTAACGTTACTTTCAACCTCACCGATATAGGTTATGGTGAAGGAACCGGAGGTAACGCCCGCGCTTTGGAGAAGGGACTTTGCACCGTTTACGTCTGCGCCTGCGTTATACACGTTGCCGCCGCTTGTGCGGAAGGAAGTATCGGTAACGGTATTGAATACGCCGTTGGGAACGAAGCCGCCTGCAGCGGTGGAGCCGCAACCAACTATACTTGCCACTTCATTTCTGTCAATAGCCATGCTGAGCGCTTTTCTTACGTCAGCCTTAGCGAAAAGCTTGTTATCCAAGTTGAAGTAATAAGCGTAAGCGGAAAGGTTATCCATAGACTCGGTTTCCACACTGCCGTAGGAGTTGGGTGTAAACTCGCCTATATAATAAATGTTACCTGCTTTGAACTCGTTTGCCAACCGGTCTATCTGGCCGATTTTCTCACCGTTTGCGTCAACACCGTCGTTAAGAGTGCAAACTATCTTATAGGGAACTACGGAGATGTCAAGAGCTTCCTTTTCTTCATCGTTACGCATGAAGTACTTATTTCTCTCAAACTCCATATAACGGTCGGTATCTTCAGAGCCCACACTGTAGGAACGGAGGAAGAAAGGACCGCAGGAAAGTATATCGGAAACGTTAACGGAGGTAGAGAAGCTTGCGTTACCGTCAACCTTATCCTCGCGGAGAGGTGCAAAGGCTACGTTTGCCACAACTTCCGCAAACTGTTCAGCTGCGTCTTCACCGTTATCTTTAATATATTCGTCCTCAAAGGTAATCTCTATTCTGGTATCGTCAACGGCGTAAAGACCCAAGTCGTCACTGGTCATATCGCCGAACTTAACGCTTTTAGCGTTCTTTATGCAGTAAAGCATAGCCGCATAAGGACTTTGACTTGCAGGGGAAAGGATACGCTTCCACGCATAAACGAAATCGTCCGCAGAAAGCGCTCTACCATCGCTCCAGCCACTTTCCTTCATATCGAAATACATCTTGTGCTCAAGATATATATCGTCATAGAAATAGCCCCACTCTTCAGCTATGGACCCCTCAAGCTCGCCCTCGTCGTTAAGAACGGTAAGGGTAGAGTAAATAAGGCCGTACACCTTGGCAAGATCTGCATCAAGTGCATAGGCAGAAGGGTCAAAGGCGCCGGGTAAAGTGGCAACGCCCATATTTATAATAGCACCCTTTTCATCTTCTTTAAGAGAAGAACCGCTACAGGATGCAAGTACGCTGACAAGCATAACAACCGTTAACAGTAAAGACAATACTTTTTTCATTTCTACCTCCGAGTGAAAAGCACATTTGCGCAGAATTTATCACGAAATATTATAGCACTAATTTTGCAAACAGTAAAGGGTAAATTTAACTTTTTTGCATTTGCACAAAAAACTATTCTTCTTTTTGTGCACCTTGCTGAGGTTTGCTGAAAACAAACAGCTTGCTGAGCACATAATTAAGAATGATGACCACCACCATGGATACAAGACCCGCTACACCCTCGCTCATCTCCAAAAGCTCCACGAAAGCCCACATCATAATAAGATCCAGGGCGAAGGTTATAAGGCGGGAAGAAACGAACTTAAAAAACTCCCGAAGCCTTGCCTTACCTTTGGCTGTAGAGCCGAAAACCATGCCTCTGTTGGTGAGATAGGCAAAAAGTATACCCGCCACGTTCCTGAGCACCGTAGCTATCATATATCCCGTAACGGTAATCGAAAAGGGCAAAAGCACCTCCCCGGGAAGAATGCCCTTATAAATAAGCACGCCCTTTAAATTAAAGCCGTTGAACAGATAAAAAACTATAAGAGATACTATGGTGGTAAGACCGCCGAAAACGAGGTACAATCCTTTTTCAGAATGAAAAAGCCATGCCCATATTTTTTTAATAAGCTTCATAAAAATCACGCTCCGCAATTATTATACATAGATATTCTCCTTTAGTCAAGAGGTGAGAAAAAAACGGGACAAAAAGGGGATGAAATCCAAAACATACGGGTGTTATAATGAAGGCGTAAGGGAAAACAATGCAAAAAACGCAGAAAGGACAAAGCCATGAGTAAACGCAGACCGCCGGAGGAGGCGGTCTTTTTAAATCAAGAGGACTGCAAGGCAAAGCTGAAAAGCTATTTTGACGTATATTTGAAAGAAAACGCAGACGTCGTTGCAGACGTGGAAAGTCTTGCAGACTATTTAGGCACCACCAGGGAGGGGCTTTTTGCCTTGGAGCAAGACAAGCTTTTGGGCTTTGAGCTGAGGAAGGCGCGAAACCGCATAGCCTCCATAAAAAAGCAGTTGGCGTTTAAGGGAAAGCTGCCGCCGGCGGTTTTCTCCTTCGACTTGAAGAACAACCACGGTTACAAGGACAAAAACGACGACAAAGAAGCATCCGCCGAAACGGTGGTTATAAAAGGGGTGGCTAAGGAATGGGCGAAATAACACTTTGCCCCAACGAAAAGCAACGGCTGTTTTTTGAATCCGAGGCGCGATATACCGCCTACGGCGGCGCAAGAGGCGGCGGTAAAAGCTGGGCAATGCGTATGAAAATGGTGCTTTTGGCGGTTAATTATCCCGCCATAAACATACTGCTTCTGCGCCGTACCTTGGGCGAGCTGAGAGAAAACCATATTCTTCCCCTGCAAAAGCTTCTTATGGATATTGCCGAATACAGGGACAGCCAAAAGGAATTCCGTTTTAAAAACGGAAGCCGTATAAAATTGGGATATTGTGACAGCGAAAGCGACGTGCTTCAATACCAGGGGCAATCCTACGAGGTTATAGGCATGGAGGAGGCTACCCACTTTACCTATTTTCAATTCCAGTGCCTTACGGAGTGCAACCGTCCGTCGGGGAGTATGAAAATTCCTTTCAAGCCCCGTATGTTTCTTACGGCAAACCCCGGCGGTGTTGGGCACGACTGGTTCAAGCGGCTGTTTGTGGACAGAAAATATCAGGGAAACGAAAAAGGCGATAACTATGCTTTTATACGCTCTTTGGTTTTTGACAACGGCTATATTATGGAAAACAACCCCGAATACGTGGAAACTCTTATGGCGCTGCCGGAAAAACGACGTGCCGCTATGCTG
>JAFQHW010000039.1 GCA_017397805.1 Clostridia bacterium
AGAGGTGATATAAAATGCAACACCGTTTTCGGTATAATGTTTAATTCCCAGACCGCGCAGAAATTCTTTTATTATATCGCTGTTAAGGCAATGCCCTACGTGTATAAAAGCATTATTGTTTTTTTCTTGGCTGTGCTTGGGCAAAGGTGCACCGTTATCGTCAAAGCGGTAACCGAGGTTTAAGTGGCGCGTTTCGCATTGCATACCGTAAACCACGCCGTTTTTATCAAAAAGAGGACCGCCGCTTTGCCCTATCAACCCCGGCGTACTAAGCTCTATACCGCATATCTTACCGTTTTTACCCACGTGACGGGTAACCATACCGTCCAACGGAAAACGCGGGGTATTCACCCCGTAAACGTCACTCCATTCTATATCGTCGTTTATGCCGTTGTATATGGCGTTCACACCCTCGGGGAACGGAAATCCGATGCGGCAAAGGGTATTGCCCGGGCGAATTTTCGAGGCATCATCGGCAAAAAGCGCAAAGCCCTTATAGTTCACCTTCTCAAAGCCGTTAAAGCGAATTACGGCTAAATCATGCTCCTTATGAACGTGACAGGTCATGCCCGTTATGGGAGCAACACATCCCTTAAAATTCACCTTCATGTTCACCGTAACGCCTTTTTTGTAACCGTACTCCATCTCTAACTTTTTGATTGCCTGAGAGGCATTTTTGTCGTTTAAAAGCTGAGACTTGTTTTTCTTGAACATATTGTATTTTTCGTTTATTTTGGTTGCCGCAAGTATCGTTTCAGCCACGTGTCGGCAAGTTACGGCACAGCCTTCCTCGTTAACGAAAAACAAGGTGCCGGAGCCCGGCATAACCACGGTTTCGCCATAGTTACGATAAATGTATAAGATAGGACGAGTATAGTCCCCTACCTTTTCTATTGCATCAGCAAACATAATATACCTCCACACAAAACAAAGGGATTGCCTAACGACAACCCCCTTTTTGATAAACTATTTTTTATGCGGGCTCGCCCTTAAGTCCGTAATACTGGTTTTCAAACAACATCTTAGCATCGTTGTAGCTGAAGCAGAAGCTAAGACCTGAAACGTCAACGAAGGGATATTCTCTTGCTATTTCAGCTATACGCAAGGAGTTAGCTTCAGCAAAAGCTTCCTCTACCATTGCAAAGAACTCTACCATTGCGAATTCTTCTATCTGAGCGCTTATAGCCTGCTCGATAAATTTAGCAAGATACTCGTCGCCTTTTTTCACGTATGTATCTTCGATTTCAGCCTCAAACTCAGGTCTGTCGGTATATGCAGACATCTTTGCCGCGAACTCAGGAGTATCCTGGTAACCGGAAACTCTACCGTCAACCTCCATCTTTATAAAGGTGTCGATCTGAGCCTGTACAAGGTCAGCGAGATAATCTTCGCTCAAATACTTGAAGCTGTCAACAGCGGCGGTAACGTCCTCTTCAGCGGGAGTCCAAGTAGTGTCAACAGTAGTACCTGCTGCTTCCTGCTTGGCCTGATATTCAGCTATCATAGCTTTTCTCGTTTCATCGATAAAGGTTTCTTTCGCTATCGTTTCTGCCGTTGCCTTCTTGGAAGCAATGAAATCAGCATCTGCCATAACGTCAGCCTTTTCGGCAGCGGTCTTTTCCTCTATAAGAAGTTCGGTATAAGCGTTGATCAAAGAAGTTCTGATGGTCTGCTTGATCTTCTCTTCGTTCTCCTTAATGTACTCCTCGTCGGTAGCGGGAACGGAGAACATAAGACCGTTCATATATTCGCTGTAAAACTCGTCAACAACCTCGTTGAGAACCTGCTGATAGTCAACGCCTTCGATGGAAACCATCTCACCTGCGTAATTCTTTACGGAATAAGCTCTTACAGCAAGGCTGAAGCCGGAAAGCAAAGACTCTTGCAATGCTTTGTTGTGCTCTTTCTGAGAATCAATACTTTCGGTGCTGATGCCCTTATCCTCAGAGGGGAACGCGTGGAAGGTGTGACCTGTGTAAAGGTTATCCATGGAATAGGTCTGCCCTTCTTCGCCTTCGATTGTAGTGGGCAATATAACCTCACCGTTGTTGTTAAGGGTGTAGTTTACGCCGTTCGCACCGTAAAGAAGCAAGTTCTTTATATCTATCTCGCCGTTTACACCGTTGAGCAAACGCAAGAAATTGATAGCATAAGCTTCATAGTCGGAATTACCGTAGCCGTTTGCGCCATGGATGCTGAAGACGGAATTACAAATCTCCTGGCTGGTTGCTATAGGCTTGGAATAAACGTTATAAACCAATTCCTTACCGCTGCCGTCTTCACCTGCGGCTTCCTCGATTATCGCTTTGATCTCGTCCTTCGTGCCGGTATAATAAGCTACCGCATAATCCTCGTTTATAAGCTTATCTGCAAGCCATTCCTTCTTCTCTGCACTGTCTTCGGGTTCATCCATGTAGATATCGGAGATAAAGCCCAAGGAACGGTACTTTGTAATAGTTACGTAATGAGGGGTGAACTTTGTAATGTCGGAATAAGGGGTCATTATGTAACCGTTGGAGTCAGCCGCCAAAGAGTTACCTTCAAGCATCTCCATCATATAATCCGCATCAATGGTAAAGGTGCTGGGGGTATTGAGCAAAGGAACGATTTCGGCGCCCTCGGGACCTTCGTTATTCTTAACGTATCTCAAATACTGCTCAAGCTCTGAAAGATAAAGCATCTGGTTCTTGGAGAATCCGAACTCCTTACCGTCTTCATCGGAGGATATAAGCAGTTCGCTGTAATAATCAAGCAACTTCTGGTCGAACACGAGGAACTCATACTCGCCAACCGCGCGAACGGTAGGGATTCCGTAAACGCTTGCAGCCGCTTCACTTTCGCCTACCTTTACTGCGTTAAGGAACACAGCGGGGATAGACTTATTAAGGCTTATCATCTCACCCTCGGCATTCGTAAGAGCGGCATCCAAATCCACAAGCCATCCCGCAGATGCGTCAAGGTAATACTCGTCAAAATCCGTATAAAGCATAACGTCCAACGACAAAGTGTTGGGGTAAATATTTTCACCCGCCTCAAGCTTCGCCATAACTACGTCCTGGTCGTATCTGATAGGAGTGCTTTCAACATCTTCCACAACAGCAAAGGTAGAGGTAGCATAATCAAAGGTATAAGAGGTTTTGGGGTTTTCTTTGAAAGCCTCAATAACCTGTTTTGCGGTTTCGATCATATGGTCATACCTATCCTCGGGTGCAAGGAAGAGCTTAACCGCATAACCGTTGGTCATAATAGTATTATTCAAATCTCTCTCAACGACAATAATATCAGCCTCGGTAGTAGTTTCACCGGTGATGCCGAAATAGCTTATAATGGGGATCTCATCCAAAACTATTTTAGTAACCTTATCGTTGTTTCTTCCGAATATAAACACATAGGCAACTGCTACGATCACCGCAACAAGACCTAATGCTACTATTCTCTTAACTAACTTGTTTTTCTTCTTCATAATTAATGCCTTACCTCCATAAAAACGCCATGATTATACAAAAAGTATTCTACACCAAAAAAGCATTTATGTCAATGACTTTTTTAATTTTTATTTGTGCTCTTTGTAAATCTTTTTTCTTTTGTTGCTTTTTTTGGGGCTATTGATTATACTGTACGTGAGGTGATATGTTTGGATGACAAAAAATACCGTAAACTTTTCAGCGATTTGCCGATTATTCAAACCGAAAGGCTCATCCTCAGGAAGATAATGCCCGAGGATCTATACGATATGTACGAATATGCTTCCGACGACGAGGTTTCACGCTTTCTTATGTGGTCACCGCACCTGAACATTGCGGAAACCAGAGGGCATATTGAATATTTGCAAAAGCAGTACCGCAAAGGCTGTGCCACCGATTGGGGCGTTGCCCTTAAAAGCAGTAACAAGCTAATAGGTACTTGCGGTTTTGCAAGCGTGGATCTGCACAACAACAAGGCGGAAATAGGCTACGTTTTATCACAGAAGTACAGGAAGCGCGGCTATATGCGCGAGGCTGTAAACAAAATTTTGGAGATAGGCTTTTTACGGTTAGGCTTAAACCGAATCGAAGCAAGAATATTGGAAAGCAACGCGCAGTCCGAAGGCTTAGCCGAGTCCGTCGGGATGAAAAAAGAAGGCACGCTGCGGAAAGCCTTGTTTATTAAAGGTGTATACAAAACTTTTAGTTATTACGCCATTACGAAGGACGAATATATTGGGGCAACAGATTTACATAATGCATAAACTGTAAATAAAAGCACAGTGAGGTGACAGTTTTGCATTACAGCAACAACGGCGACAGCTTGAATAATATAATAAGCTCTTTTTGCGACGAAGCGGCAGATCACGTCAGATACTCCATACTGAAAGACGATGCACGCAACGGCGGCAACATGGATTTGGCGGCATTGTACGAAGAATTGGCGAACGAGGAGTTCAACCATGCCAAAATATGGTACAAAGAGGCGTTCAAGGACAAAGAAAACGAGGAATTGGCAAGAAGCATTGCCAACGAAACGCAAGCCGCCGCATTTGGCTATACCGAAAAGGCAAAGAAGGCAGAGCTTGAAGGCTACGAGGACTTAGCGGACAGATTCCTTGCCAACGGAAAAGCAGAGGCTATGCACAGAGATAAGCTTATAAGCTACCGTGACGAGATGAACGACGGCAACCGTTATCACAGCCACGAGGATACGGTTTGGATATGCACCGTATGCGGTTACACCCACACGGGTACCAAACCGCCCAAGGAGTGTCCGCTGTGCGGCTACGGCGAAAACGCTTTTCGCAGAGCTTAAAAGCAAAAACGTTTAATTTTTTTACAAAAGGAAAGAGAAGACTCGATTCAAACACACGAGCCTTCTCTTGTTTGTTTATACCCTATTTAACTCTGCTCTTATAATCGATAAGCGTAACGATTACGGGAGCTATCACTATGCTGATGCCGAGCTCCAAGAAAAAGTTAGGCAAAGCACCGAAGAAAAGCACGCTCATGCCTATCTCTTTCGCAAAGAACAACGCACAGCCGATAAAATATATACCGGTATTCACAACAGGGCAAGCGATTGCGGCGGCAAAAGCGGCAAACACCTTGTTGAACTTTTGTGCAAGCTTATATACAAGACCGGAAACAAGACCGCAAGCAACGCCTTTTACAAGCACCGTAACTATAGTACCTAAAGCGTGAATACCCATAAAAAAGCTTGCGCTTCCGCTAAGCAAAACCACAGTGGCAAACACCAAGCCCAACCAGCCTGCCACACCGAGCCCGCACAGTGCCGCACCTATAACGATGGGAACCAGCGACAACGCGGAAGCCGTAGATGCCATGGACGTAGGTATCTCAAACATCGTGGCAAACAACTGTAAAATAATAACCAAAGCCGTCAGAAGCGCGCCTAAAGCCATTTTCTTCGTATCAATTTTTTTGTTCATATCTCATCCTCTTCAATGTGTATATTATTAATGCTTTGTGTATATTATACACGATATACAGATTATAGGACAACATAAAGATATTGTCAAGAGAAAAAGCAAACATTTTTGAAGCAAAAAGCACTTGTTTTTTCAGCAAATGCAACAACAGCGACGGATAAAGCGCAGATTACCGCGATTTGTTTTATTATACAAAGCGTTACCGCTTTTTTCGTATAATTTCGTATAAGCTTAACAAATAAAACAAATTTTGTTAATTATTTAAATTTACCCTTTTATTTTCCTTTATTATATGATAGAATGGTTTTGTATATGTGTACTGTTGCACCGATGGTGCATATCATTATAACGGGGTGTTTAACTTTGATATTTAACATAAATGACTATACAAACTTTTATTTCGTGGGAATCGGCGGCATTAGTATGTCTTCTCTTGCTTTGATTTTAAAGCGCGACGGTAAAAACGTTAAGGGTTACGACAGGCGCCGCAGCGATGCCACCAAAAGTCTTGAAAACGAGGGCATTGAGATTTTTTACGAATGCGACGAGCTTAACAGCAAGGGCTGTGATATTGCCGTTTATACAGCCGCGGTAGATATGTCCCACCCGGAAATACAAAACGTTGCATCAAACGGCATTCCGCTTATCAGCAGGGCGGAGCTGTTGGGGGCGATTGCAAAGAGTTACCCCAACTCTATCGCCGTTGCGGGCACCCACGGCAAGTCCACCACTTGCGGAATACTGTCTCAAATCTTCTTGTCCCTTAACGGCGCCGACCCTACCATTTTAATAGGCGCTAAGTTGCCAAGCATTTCTTCCACCTTCCGCACGGGGCACGATAGAAATTTCGTTTTTGAAGCTTGTGAATACAAGGATTCGTTTTTGCAGTTCTACCCCACCGTTTCGGTTATTCTTAACGTAGAGCTTGACCATACAGACTATTTCTCTTGCATAGAGCAAATGGATGAATCCTTTAACCATTTTATGAACAATACCGCAAAGGACGGTTGCGTTATAGTGAATAAGGACAGCGAGCACGCAATGCTTTGTACGAAAGGCTGTGAGCGAAAGTTGTACACTTATTCCGTTAAAGACGAAACTGCGGATTTTTACGCTAAAAATATTCATTTCGTGGACGGATTACCCGGCTACACCTTGGTGTTCAAGGGCAGAGAGGTATTTGAAGCGGAGCTGTCCATACCGGGTGTACATAACATTTCCAACTCCTTGGCGGCAGTTGCAGCCGCTTTTATGTCCAAGGTGCCCGACGATGCCATAATCAAGGGATTGAAGGATTTCAGAGGTGTTGGCAGACGCTTTGAGTTCAAAGGCACGCTTAACGGTGCCAAGGTGTACGACGACTACGCCCATCATCCCGACGAGGTAATTGCTACCCTATCCGCCGCTAAAAGGCTTTGCGGCGGCAGACTCATCTCGGTATTTCAACCCCATACGTTTTCCCGCACCTACGATTTGTTAGATAGTTTTAAACAGTCCTTTGACAACGCAGATATCAAAGTATTTGCCGATATTTTCCCTGCGAGAGAGGAGAATATTTACGGTATAAGCTCTGAGCATATAGCCGAGGGGATGGAGAACGCCGTATGCATTGACAGTTTCCAAGGCATTGCAGATTATTTACGCGCCAACGTGCGTGAGGGCGACACGGTTATTATAATGGGCGCGGGAGATATTGACCAAGTGGCAAAACTGCTGTTCTGATATGGGATATTCCGTAACCTTCACAAAAACCGACGGTGGATGCAAAATAATCTTTGGAGGAGAATGGCGGGCTGAAGAAACGTTTGATATTTCTGCGGAGAATATGCAAAAATTTGCAAAGCTGCTTATTCGATTCGGTGCCAAGAAAAAGAGCTTTTCAATAAAGCTTGATAGCAAGGCGGCATTAACCGTATGCGGGGCGAAAAACCGATACAGAAACGATCCGCTGTTACGGTTTGAATACGACGGCATTCACCAAAAATACGACATTCCCTGCCACAACCGTTTCAATTACGTAGGCTTCAGCCACGATGAAATCCAAACTTTGGGGCGACAGCTTGAAAGCTTTAACAAAAAAGGCTTTGCCGTTATAGGAGATGCCGTTCAAATCACTAACGCATAAATATATCTTTAAACGAAAATTCCCACCTGATGCGTAATGCATTCAGGTGGGATTTATTATTTCAGCAATTAAGTATTTTTCATTATAACGCTTTCTATAATATCGGCAACGTCCTCAAAATCGTCAAGACAACTTTCCAAATCCTCGTAAACGTTGGTCCAAATTATAAGGGAAATGGGATCGTTCTCGTTCACGAACAGGTCGCGAATGATCTCGGAATTCAAAGCATCCCCTTCGCTTTCCAAGGTATTTACCTCTACAAGCTTTTCCTTTATGGTCTTGGAAGACTTAAAGTTTTCAAATTCAATTATCGCTTCCTTGAGTGCTACGGAGCACTTAACTATAAGGTCGCAAAAACGGAATACGCCGGGGCGAACCTCGCTTACGTTATAAAGATACAAGCAACGCATTGCATCGTCAAGAGTATCCATTATATCGTCCAGCTTAATGCCAAGCTCAATAATATCCTCGCGCTCGATGGGAGGAAGGAATTCATGCATAAGATATTTCATCATATCATGCTTTGCCATATCAGCTTCATTCTCAAGCTTATGCATATCCAGCATTTTATCCTTAAAGCTGTTTTGTTCAAACCCCTCAACGGAATTCTTCAGCAATGCAGCCGCACCGCAAATACGCTCTGCAGTTTCTACGAAGTAACTAAAATAATTAAATCCGTTCTTCTTAGCCATTTATATATCCTCCTAAAAGAGCCTTTGGAATAACAAAACCATAAGGTAACCTAAAAGTCCGCATCCGGGGAAGGTAAGAATCCAAGCCCAAATCATCTCTTTAACTACGCTCCAATTAATGGCAGAAAGGCGCTTTGCGGCACCAACACCCATTATAGCGGTGGTCTTGGTATGAGTAGTGCTTACGGGGATACCCGTAAGAGAAGCAAGCAACAAACAGAAAGCGCCGCCCATATCGGCAGAAAAGCCTTGATACGTTTCAAGCTTAACCATATCCATACCAACGGATTTGATTATCTTATAGCCACCGATAGAAGTACCCGTAGCCATCACTATAGAGCAAATGATCATAAGCCAGATGGGAATCTCGAAATCGGAAACACCGATACCCTTGGCAAAGCTGATACCCAAGAGGAAAATGCCCATAAACTTCTGTCCGTCTTGAGCGCCGTGCATAAACGCCATGGAAGCGCCGCTTGCAATTTGTGCACCCTTAAAGAACTTAACCGTCTTTACCCTATCCATACGACGGCAAATAGCCTCAACGAGCTTGGTTATGGCAAAGCCGCTGCCGAACCCCAACACGGAAGAAAGGACGAGACCGTACACGACCTTAATCCACTCACTGCCGTTGATACCGTCAAGACCGCCGTTAATAGCAATTGCCGCGCCGGAAACGCCTGCTATAAGCGCGTGGCTCTCACTTGTGGGGATACCAAACGCCCATGCGGCGGTTGCCCACGATACTATGGCAAACATTGCCGCGCAAAGTGCAACGGTAGCGTCACCGTAATTCTCACCGAAATCCACCATATTACTTATGGTAGAAGCAACCTTGTTCGAAACGAGCGTCATTACGAAAACACCCAAAAAGTCAAACACAGCCGCCATCATTATAGCTGCCCTTGGCTTCATTGAACGGGTAGAAACGCAGGTGGCTATTGCGTTAGGTGCATCCGTCCATCCGTTAACGAAGATAACACCCAAAGTAAGTACGACTACTATCGCAACGGCGGGTTCTTTAAGCAAACCCAAAAACTCTAAGAAAGGTAAAGTCATCTGCCTTCCTCCAAACGGTTATTTTTTAAAACGAAAAAGTTCAAACTCAGTCGTCCTCTTCTTCGTTTTCCTCTTTTTCTTTTTTAGTAACGGTCGCCAACTCAAGGCGGTGGTTATCCACCTTTTCGCCCTTAATTATAAGGTTATCGTCTTCAACCACGAAGGTTGTGCCGTCGGCAGGGATACCGCCGTAAAGGGCGAAGGCATAGCCGCCCAAGGTATCGGAATCTTCGTCCTCAAACTGAACGCCCAACTCCTCTGCTACCTCGTCAAGCATAGCGCCGCCGCGAATCTGCCAAGTATCCTCGGAAATCTTAACGATATCGGGAATCAGATCCTCTTCATCCATGCTATCGTCAAAATCGCCCATTATCTGAGCCAGCAAATCGTTCATCGTTACAATGCCCGAAAAGCCGCCGTATTCATCAAGAACCACGGCAAAATGGTTGCGGAGCTTCTTCATCTGTTTAAACAGCACGTCTGCACGCATACCCTCGGGTACGAAATGGGCAGGGCGCACCGCGTTTTGTAAAATCGTTTTTTTCGTTTTGTTCTTTATGGCAAAATAGTCCTTAGCGCAAAGAACACCCTTGATCTCGTCTGCCGTTTCACCGCATACGGGATAATAGGAATGACGGTTCTCTATTATTATCTCATCCCATTCGGAAATATCATCCTGCTCCCAAAGAAGCGCCACGTCGGTTCTGTGGGTTGCGAACTCGCTGAGTGCCAAATCGTCAAACTCAAAAAGATTATGTATTATCTCTTTTTCTTCGCTGTCGATAACGCCTTTGCGGGTGCTTTCGTCAACCATCAGCTTAATATCTTCCTCACTAACGGTTTCCTCCGTATCCTTGGGGTCAATACCCAAAAGACGAAGAATACCGTTGGTGGAAACCGTAAGCAACCAAACGATAGGCGCAAAAAGTTTAGCAACGAAGCTAAGCATACCTGACATACCGAGAGAAAGCTTCTCCGCCTTCTTCATAGCAAGTCGCTTAGGCACCAATTCACCAAACACCAGCGTTATAAAAGAAAGGATCACGGTGATGATAACCACGGAAATCCTTCTGGCTACGCTGTAGCTGATAGAATCACCGAACAGTTTTGCAAAATCATCGGCAAAGTTATCAGCCGCAAACGCACTTCCCAAAAAGCCCGCCAAGGTTATGGCAACCTGAATGGTGGCAAGGAACTTTGAAGAGTCTGCCGTTAGTTTTTCCAAACGCTTCGCCCTTTTATCCCCTTTTTCTTTGAGCTGGGAAATCTTTGCCTCGTTAACGGAAAGAACCGCTATCTCGGCACAGGCAAAAATCGCATTAAGAGTAATAAGAACTATTTGTAATAATATAGGTAAGAACGTATCCATACAGTCTAAATTTTCCTCCGTTATTGTAAAACAAATTACTTAAGATTAAATTAATGCGTTACATACGCTTTGGTATCAATCGTAAGTACGGAGAATAATCCGTCTGCAGTGATACTGCATTTTAAAACCGCTGATTTTTTCTGTCAAAAAGCATAAGTGGCATAAGTTGCCCGCCCCGGGGTCACTGTCGCTCATAAAAAAACTTCTCCTTTTTATATATTTTCATCATATTATATTATACGTTTTATAATATAGCATTAACAATATATTGCTTAATTATGAACTTTATGATTTTTATGCCATAATTAGCCATAATTAAAAGAAAAATGGAGAGAAAAAGATAATTAATTATGTTGACAAATTTTTTACGATATGGTATAATTTCACAAAAGAATAGCGCATTGACATATAAGCGGTTTGTGCCGCTATATGGGGGAGTAATTCCGCAGTTTTACTGCGCGGCAGGTCAACAACAAGGCGTACGCCTGGTCTGCCCATAAAGAATGAGACTCATATACAGCTACTGTATATGGGTTTTTGTGTATTTAAGGAGGAATTTAAGTGAAAGAGTATTTGCGTTCTGCAGAAGAGATTTTGACAGAGCAAAATTCAAACGACAACGGACTTAGGAAAGAAGAAGCCAAGGCAAGGCTTGAGAAATACGGCCCCAACAAGCTGAAAGAGGGTAAAAAGGTTTCGCTTATAAGGAAATTTTTGGGCGAGTTAGCTGACCCTATGATCATAATTTTGCTTGTTGCCGCCGCTATTTCGGGTGTTTTGGCGTTTATCGAAAACGAGGCTCCCTTTGACGTTATCATTATTCTGACAGTCGTGCTTATCAATGCCGTTTTGGGTGTGGTTCAGGAAAGCAAGGCGGAGCAAGCCATAGCCGCACTGCAGGAAATTGCCGCGGCTACCAGCAAAGTCATACGTGACGGCAGAATCATCTCCGTCCCCAGCGAGGAATTGGTTCCCGGCGATATCATCGTTCTTGAAGCCGGTGACTCCGTACCTGCGGATGCACGCATTATAGAGTGTGCCAGCATGAAGGTAGAGGAAGCCGCGCTTACCGGTGAATCGGTGCCTGTTACCAAGCAATCGGAACTCCTTAGCGCAGGCGACAAGGGGGAAGTTCCCTTGGGTGACAGAAAAAATATGCTTTATATGGGCAGTACGGTGGTTTACGGCAGAGGCAAGGCAGTTGTCGTTGCCACCGGCATGGAAACGGAAATGGGTAAGATAGCAGACGCGCTTACCGTTGCCGAAGACGGAGAAACCCCGTTACAGAAGAAACTTTCTCAGCTCAGCAAAATACTGACGGTATTGGTTCTTGTAATATGTGCGGTGGTTTTTGCCATAAAGCTTTTAAGAGCAGACAGCATAGGCGGCGAGCTTATACTTGACACCTTTATGGTAGCTATAAGCTTGGCAGTTGCCGCAATACCCGAGGGTCTTGCGGCGGTGGTTACAATCGTTCTTGCCATCGGTGTTACAAATATGTCTAAGCGTAAAGCAGTTATACGCAGACTTACCGCGGTTGAAACCTTGGGCTGTACTCAAATAATATGCTCCGACAAAACGGGCACCCTGACCCAAAACAAGATGACCGTTGTGGAAAGCGATACCGAGGACGAGGCGTTGCTTGCCAACTCCATGTCCCTTTGCAGCGACGCTACACAAGGTGACGACGGCGAGGCTGTAGGCGAGCCTACCGAATGTGCATTGGTTAACTTTGCCAATAAGCTTGGCTTCCCCAAGGACGAGCAGGCGGTGCTCTTCCCCAGAATAGGCGAAGCGCCCTTTGATTCCATGCGTAAGATGATGTCCACCGTTCACAAAACGAAAAACGGCGAGATTATCCAATATACCAAGGGTGCTCCCGACGAGGTATTAAAGCTTTGTACACACACTTACGTAGGCGGTAAAATCATTCCTATTACCGACGAGATAAAGGCAAAGATCCTTGCAGCCAACAAGGGTATGGCAGACAAAGCGTTGCGCGTGCTTTGCGGTGCAATGAGGATTTGGAGGGAAGCGCCTTCGGAATTCTCTCCCGAATATTTGGAAAAAGAGCTTTGCTATATAGGTCTTGCGGGCATGATAGACCCCATACGTCCCGAGGTTAAGGACGCCATAGTTGAATGCCGCGGTGCGGGCATAAGGCCCATTATGATTACGGGCGACCACAAGGATACGGCAGTTGCAATAGCAAAACAGTTGGGTATTTTAGACGACGTCAGCAGTGCAATTACGGGTGCCGAGCTTAACGAGCTTTCCGACGAAGAGCTCAACGCAAACATCGAGAAGTTCTCCGTTTACGCGCGCGTTCAACCCGAACATAAAGTGCGTATAGTTAAGGCTTGGAAGGCTAAGGGATGCATTACCGCTATGACGGGCGACGGTGTTAACGATGCGCCCTCCATCAAGAATGCAGATATAGGCGTTGGTATGGGTATTACCGGCACCGACGTTACCAAAAACGTAGCGGATATGGTTTTGGCTGACGATAACTTTGCTACCATAGTTTCCGCCGTTGCGGAAGGCAGAAGGATATACGATAACATCCGCAAGGCTATACAATATCTTTTGTCCTCCAACTTGGCTGAGGTATTTGCAATATTCACCGCTACCCTATTCGGATTCACTATCTTAAAAGCGCCTCATCTTTTGTGGATAAACTTGGTTACCGACTCTATCCCAGCCCTTGCGTTGGGTATGGAAGGTGCCGAGGGCGATACAATGCGCCGCAAGCCAAGAAACGCAAACGACGGCATTTTCGCAGGCGGTATGGGCTTTGACGTGGCGTTCCAAGGATTTATCGTGGCGGCGCTTACGGTTTTGTCCTTCTTTATAGGCCATTATATGCAATACGGCTCTTGGGGATTTGCAGACAGCGAGCAAGGTATTACCATGGCTTTCCTCACTTTGTCCATGGTGGAGATAATCCATTCCTTTAATATGCGCTCCAGAAGAAAGAGCGTATTCTCCATGCACAGCCACAACAAGGTGCTTTGGGGTGCTATGGCGGCAAGCCTTGCGCTTACCACCTTGGTGATATTCGTTCCCTTCCTCAGAACGGCGTTCAGCTTCGCCAAGATCACCGTGGCGGAATACTTTACAGCAATGGGCTTGGCAATTACGATTCTTCCCATAATGGAAGTTGTAAAGTTTGTTCAAAGAAAATTAGGTAAATAACAAGGTTCGGGAGGGCGAATGCCCTCCCCTTTTTGTTGCCGGCAAAGTTAAAAGCCTGTAAACTTAGATTATCTTTTGAACGAAAAAAATTTTTTAAAATTTTTGTGGACAAAATGAAGAATTCCAACATTATATAGTAGAACGGTTAGATACATCGTAATACAAAAGCTATGGGAGGTAAGTCCGATGTCCGTATCGAGAAAATGAATTAAAAATAATAAGGCTTTTTGTAAAATATATAAGCCTTATAACATTCGTGTGTTATATCGTGTAATTCGGGCGACAATCGAACTACCGGTGAAAATTTACCAACCGCGTTTGTTAACAGAGGAGCTGGTTG
This sequence comes from Clostridia bacterium, assembly GCA_017397805.1. Taxonomy (GTDB): domain Bacteria; phylum Bacillota; class Clostridia; order Oscillospirales; family CAG-382; genus SIG636. The sequence goes on from JAFQHW010000039.1 coordinate 14,200, forward strand.
CGCCATTGGGTTCGAAAGCACAATTGATTGTGGTCAGGCTAATCAATGGACAGAACTATTTTCCGAAAAGCTTTACGAAGGAAAAACGGTACAGCAAGCCTGTAATGAACTATATTCAATTTTTTCTAATAGCACTTTGCGGGCACCTGTAATATGTGGTAACTCACAAACAAGAATAAATTAGTTTCTCAGAGGAATTGTAATGAAAAGAACGCTTATTGTTATATTAATTCTTTGTTTTGTCATTTTCATTCCATCATGCAATAGCAAAGAAGACCGTAAAGAGATTGTAGTATTAGAAAACGGCTTCGTACTTGACGGTGGCTCAGACGTCTTGCATAAAACCGAATACCCGCAATGGTCAGAGGAAAACACACGTCCGCACAAAGACAACGCGGTTGCATCGAAGAAAAAGACGGTAACTTTTAACGGAATAGAGTACAGCGGTACATATGAAAATTCCTATACAGAAGTATTTTGCGATTATCAGACTGATTTTTACAAATGCGAAAACGGCAGTAGCTTTGCAGTTAATCGCAACACTGGTGAGGTTTGTGCATTTGAAAAATCAGCAGACGAATCGGGAGAGGTAAAAGTGCTTACAGAAGAAGAGTTAAAGGCTTGTGCTGATTCTTTTGCTTCAAAATATATCAACACTTCTGATTACGAGTTAAGCACAGAAAAATCCGAAAACAAAAGTGTTTACATCTACACAAAGATCCTTGGCGGCATTGTAACGGCTGAGCTAATGTGCATATGCGTTAATAACCAAAGCGGTGAAATTGTTAAATTTAATTCAAGAATGCTTAATCGGTTCAGCAAAGAGTATATTGACAGAAAAAGCGATGAGCTTAACGAGCTGTTACAGTCGGCACCGGTTTTAGCAGACCAAAAGCTTAAAGAGGTTTTTGCTGAAAGCAGGTTCCCAATAATAGAATTTGATAAATCGAAGAGAACGCTGTGTATTATGCACGACGGGCAACTTTCAATAGTGTATTCTGTGGATGTTAAATTGAGGACAGAAAATACTGATTCTTTTAGCCGTGTTGATTTTTTGTATATCATTGTAAAATATCAAAGCGCTTAGTGTTGAAGTAAACGAATTATATTTTAATCGGCATATCGGCAGAAAAGGATTGCATTGGTTCACCATTCATAAGAAACCATAATCATAAGCGCGGGTCTGCTTGAATAATAATGGTGCCGTCTTAACTGCTTAATTTTTGGATTTAAGATAGAAAGGAGCGATAATGAGCAATGAAACGCAAGCTGATATTATCAATAGGATTTGCGATAAT
>JAFQHW010000040.1 GCA_017397805.1 Clostridia bacterium
ACTGTTATGCCACCCCATTACTCACTTCGTTCGTAACGGGGACCCCGAACTGTACTGTGAGCCGAGGTTCGTTTTGAACGAAAAAATATAACAAAATGCAGAAAAATAAGGAGGCTTGCCCCCTTATTTTTCTACTTCATTATATTTGTTTGTTTTCTTTTTCGTGCTCTGTGCCTTTGTCAGTGGTCTGAACGGAGGGCATTTGCCCTCCGTTTGCGTTTATACTATTATTATTGTTCAATGGGGAACACTTCGATGATCATAGCATCGAATTTAAGGATCTGTGCCGCATCAAGGGAATCAACTTCACCGCTGCCGTTTACATCGGCGGCAAGAAGCGCATCTTCACTCAGCGCTATCAACATAGCATCAAATTTAAGAACCTGTGCCGCGTCAAGAGAGTTAACGGAACCGTCACCGTTAACGTCACCGTAGGTAACGTCTATATCTTCGGATGTGTTATCGGAGGGTTCGTCGGAGGGTTCATCGGAAGGTTCATCGGAAGGCTGGCTTATTTCCTCTTCCTCTGCGGGAGCATATACGGCAAGCTCACCCAGACCGAGCAAGAACGCAGGTGTCAGGATGTTGACCTTTATATATCTTGCAGAGAATGTTTCATTGAACTGGAAGGTTAAATTGTGGTAATAGGTGTTGGGGGTAAGGGAAGAATTGATTCTGAAATTCTCCGCAAGGGTGTATTCTTCGCCGTCGGTGCTGTATCTGATATCAGCGGCGTCAAACTTGCCGAAGCTTGCGTTGTTATCGATTATGTTAAGGAATTGAACGAATTCAATGTCTTCTTCAACTTCACCTAAGTCTAAGATTATTTCGATGTCTTTACCCGTACCTACACGAAGACCCAAGGTTGCACCGTCATCGAAACTGCCGGTCGTACCAAGCTTGCCGTCCGTTAATCTTTGAGGGGAAGTCTCAGCCATAGGGAAGCTGTAATAACGAGGCTCGGAGCCGAGAGGACTTTGTATTTCCTGACCGTCACAAGTCAAGGTGTAGCTATGACCGAGAGCCACGTTCTCGTAAGTATCGTCGGGGTCTTCTGCGGGCAAATCGTTTTCGTTTTCGGGGAGGGGCTCTTCCACAGGCTCGTTTTTATCTACCATAGCCATAACCTCTATCTCGTCAACACGGATAAAGTTGGAGTTGTTGTTTCCGAATACAAGCTTTAAGTATCTGCCGGACTGTGCTTCCTTGAAGCTGTAGGTAAAGTCACTTGCGCCGCCTACTGCGGAGGCAACGTCGGTAACATCACCGGCAATGGAGGGGCCCCAGTTGATGCCGTCATCGGAAGTGTAAACCAAAACGTTATTACTGCGGAAGGAATAGCCGCTTGTGGTGCCAACGCCGCGCCACACAACGCTTCTCAAATCATCTCTTACCTGCTCTAAGTCGATTACTGCGTGGAGCTGAATGTTAGTACCCATACAAGCCATGGACAAAGCATCGCTTGAGTTTTCGTCGTTGCGGTATTTGCCGTTTGTAAGCTTTCTGCCTGTAGAGTCACCTTGAATGGTGGAAAGATAATTGGGTGCGGTGTGACCGTACTGTATTACGGAGTAGGATTTGTTTATAGCTACGTTTCTAAGCTCGGTATCGGGATTATCAACTATAGGCTCGTAGGTTTCCTCTTCAAGAGGTTCTGCGTTGGGGTCACGTACTATCAGTATGGAGTTGGCAACGGATCTGCCCGTACCTTCGGAAGCACTGATGAACTCGTAGCTGTGCTTGCCGTCGCGCTCGCCTATAACAACTGCCGTAGAGTAGCCGCCGTCAAAGTTGATAATATCTCTGCAGTCAAAGGGTTCCATCATTTCCATAAGCATGGTGTAGTCCCAGCCGTTGGAAAGAGAGCCGCTTGACTTTCTGCCGTCACAAGTAAGATAAATAATGGTGCCGTCTTCCTTGATGCCGAAAACACTGCGCTGTGCGTACTGGTTAGCCAAGCCGGGGTCGTTTATCTCGCCGTTGGCAACGCGGTCAACACCGTCAACCTTGAGTGCCTGATGAGCGTATATTGCGTGGTATGCGTTGTTCATTGCTTCTTTGGAGCCTTCGGTAAGCTCAACAACTTCAACGGCAACGTCCGTACCTACGGTTACCGTGGAAACGTCGATTTCAGAACCTACGGAAAGCACGAACTGGTTTGCACCTATTACACCGCCGCAGGTGGTGCGGATCTCGCTTACCGTACCCTTTAAGATGTTGCCTACGGAAAGTACGTTCTCGGTAATATCGCATACTATCTCGGTTCTTGTGCCGGTGGTAGGTGTGGTGGCGCCGATATCACTGTCAAAGTAGTAAATACCGTTGTTTCTATAGACTTCGGCTCTTTTGTTAACGGCAGCAAGGCTTCCGCCGTAGTTGGTACCGCCTATAATAACGCCGTAAGCCAGCTTACTGAAAACTACGTCTGCCTTACCGTTTTCGTCGATAACCAAGTTATACTGTGCAAGACCGGGTTCTGCAACCACAAGCTTGCCTTCGGTAACGTACATACCTATAGGAGTGCCGTAGTTTCCGCCCATAGAGAAAAAGTCACCGTTGATTGCTGCGTAAACCTCAAGACCTTCGCTTTGTGCACTTGCCACGTCTTCAACTATCGTAGCACCGTGACTTGCTCTCTTGTGATATACGTAGGTGCGGAAATCGCTGGTGGTAGGATTAAACTCCATGGTGAAGCAGGTCTGCTCCAAACCTCTGGAATCCGTATAGCTGAACTCGTTGTAAGTAAGTCCCTCACCCAAAACATGGGTTTCGGCCTTGGTAACGGTGTAGCCGGCAATAGTGTCGTTGGGAAGATATACCGCGCCAACGGGCATACAGCTTAAAACCAATGCCAATGCCATAAGTAATGCAAAAAACTTCATCTTCATAGCTTAAAACCTCTTCTTTGCAAATCGTTATTAAAGCACAAAATGCTCTGCCTTTATATCAAGCCCCGCAAGCTTTGCCTTGAGCACGCCGTAGGGAGCTTTTTCGGTAATAATTGCGCTTTCGCCGTTGTCAAGCGCCGTGATCTCGCCCATAGAAGCATCCACGGGGGAGGAGGTGCGTATATACAGCTTAACGGGCGTTTCTTCGATGGGAAGCACAAATCCTTCTTCACAAGCTTTTCTGGGTGTTTCCGCTACGGGACAGCGTATAGCCTGAATAATATCGGAAACCACTGCGGAAGCGGTGGGCAAGCTGCCCGCACCTCTGCCGTAGAATACAAGCTCGTCAACCATATTACCGGTTACGGAAACTGCGTTAAATACATCAACCGTGTCTGCGATAAGGGTGCCCTGCTTTACCAAGTGGGGCGCAACCAAAACGCTTACTTTATCCTCTACCTGTTCTGCAACGCCTAAAAGCTTAACGGCGTAGCCTGCCTTTGCGGCGGCGGATATATCCGCACTGTCAATATCGGTTATACCGCGGCGGAGAGCCGCACATTCCGTGGGAATATGCTTACCGCAAGCGATACCCGCAAGGATACAGATCTTACGGAGCGCATCAAAGCCCTCCACGTCTGCGGTGGGGTCCTTCTCAGCATAGCCTTTTGCCTGTGCGTCCTTCAAAACGTCCTCAAAAGCCGCGCCCTCGTAAAGCATTTTGGTAAGTATATAGTTGGTGGTACCGTTAAGGATACCCGCAATCTTCGTCACCTTGTTAGCGGTAAGGCAGTTGATAAGGGGAGCGATAACGGGAATACCGCCGCCAACGCTTGCCTCGTACAGATAGCAAACGTTATTTTCCTTAGCCGCTTCAAGAAGTACGTCACCGTACTTAGCCACAACCTCTTTGTTAGAGGTTACCACGCTTTTACCGCTTTTAAGTGCTTTAAGAGAGAAGTCAAAAGCGGGGTTAGCACCGCCCATAGTTTCAACCACAACGGAAACGGTGGGGTCGTTAAGAATATCGTCAAAGTTCTTGGTAACGACCTTTTCCAAATCGTGCCCTTCAAAAGAGCGCAAGTCCAAAACGTGGGCCACTTTAATAAGCGGCTCGCCGTCGCCGCCCAATTTCTTGGATATTGCGGAAGCGTTGTTTTTGATAACTTCATAAACGCCGCCGCCTACGACGCCCATGCCCAATATAGCAATATTAAACATAATTTAACATCCTCCGAATTTAATTCATTCTATAATAACACATATCTTTGGCATTTGCAATAAGTTTAGGCAAAAAACCGCCGATTACTATTGATTTTTACAGCCAATTGTACTATAATGTTAACTTAGAGAGGTATGGAAATTATGATGCAGCTTCAAAAGACTCCCAAAGCGGTAATTGAATATTTTAAAAACCGCGCGGGCGCTTTTGATAAGGGCGTTTTGCTTCTTCGCACCGATTTGGGTACCGACCTTATAAAAAAGGACGTTTGGGTGCTTTTGTGCGAGGACGAGCTGTATATAGCCGAAGGCTCGGTTGAAATAAAAAAAGATTTCAGCAGCAGAGAAGGCGTGGCAAGTTTTAAGGAAAGTGCCTTTAACAGCTATAAAATAACCGAACTTTCCGATTTTAAGATGGAAGAACAGCTAAGCGGCGGTATGTTCACCTGCAAACATCAGGGCGAGTGGGTGTTGCTGTTCAATTATACGGGGATTTGCAAGCATGACGTGCGGATATTCAGGGACACGGTTTCGGAGCTTGCAAAAAACGGCAAGGTGGACGAGGATAAGCTGAAGACCGCCGTGGGTGAACTGCCCTTCTGCCCCAAATGCGGTAGGCAGTATCCCGACCATAAGCATAAGGTGTGCCAGTTTTGCGTGGACAGAAAGCGGCTTGTTAAAAAGCTCTCCTACTTCTTCCTGCGCTATAAGGGATACATGGCGCTGGTGTTGCTTTCTATCGGCTTCGTAACGGGTATCGGACTTTTGATACCTCAAATCTCCTCTAAAATGTTCTATAACGACGTGCTTACCGAGGGCGGTAAGTACTACGGCAGAATATGGTTCGTAGTGGCGCTTATATTCGGTGTGCGGCTTTTGTCCTTGCTTTTCAATATGCTGTATTCGATTATAGCCGCAAGAGTTTCCAGCCGCGTTAACTACGACCTTAAAAAGACCATATATCAGTCGGTGATGAGGCTTTCTTTGGGATTTTTCTCCTCCCGTCAGACGGGTGGACTTATGACGCAGATAAATAACGATTCCAACACCATTTATTGGTTCTTCTGCGACGGTTTTCCCTTTATCATCACCAACGGCATTCAGCTTATCGGCGTAATCGTGATAATGTTTGCCGCTAACCCCATACTTACGCTTTACACCTTCGTTACGGTGCCGATATTTTTTATACTTTACAAAAGCTTGTTCAAGCTGTTTTCCAAGCTCCATGCAAAGCGGTTCGCCAAGCAACGCTCTATGAGCTCTTTGGTGTCCGACGTGCTTTCGGGTATGCGCGTGGTAAAGACCTTTGCCCGCGAGGATCTGGAGAAGGAGCGTTTTGCAAAGCGCAACGCTCAGGCGGCTGACGCGGAAACGGAGATAAGCGTTACCTCCGCCAAGACCTTCCCCTTTTTAAGCTTCCTTTTGCAGACGGGCTCCTTCGTAGTCTGGGCAATAGGCGGCAGGCAGGTTATGGAAAGTAACGGCACCATGAACTACGGCGACCTTATGGCATTCGTAGCGTACGTGGGTATGGTTTATTCGCCCATTAACTTCTTCGCAGACGTTGCAAATTGGTGGACCGATTGCCTTAACGCCTTGCAAAGACTGTTTGAGATAAAGGATGCATCCCCCGACGTGGCGGAAAAAGACGGCGCTATAGCTCCCGAAAAGATAAAGGGCGACGTGGAGTTTGATAAGGTTTCCTTCTCTTACGAGGAGGGCAGAGAGGTTATAAAGAACGTAAGCTTTAAGGTGCCTCACGGCACTACCCTTGGCATAGTGGGTCATACGGGTGCGGGTAAATCTACCTTGGCAAATCTGCTTACAAGACTTTACGACCCCAACTCAGGCACCGTAAAAATAGACGGTGTAGATTTAAAGGAGCTTTCCTTTAAGGCGCTTAGGGGCAATATCGCCATAGTATCTCAGGAAACGTACCTTTTCAGAGGTACCATAATGGATAATATCCGTTATGCCCGTCCCGATGCTACCGTGGAGGAGGTTATCGCCGCATCCAAGGCGGCTTCCGCCCACGATTTCATCATCAAGTATCCCGACGGATACCAGACCATGGTGGGCTTTGGCAAGAAGGATCTTTCGGGCGGTGAAAAACAGCGTGTTTCCATAGCAAGGGCGTTGCTTACCGACCCTAAGATACTGATACTTGACGAGGCTACCGCCGCTATGGATACCCAAACAGAGCGCCAGATACAGTCGGCGCTTAACGCGGTAACGGAAGGCCGCACCACCATAATAATCGCCCATAGATTATCCACCTTGCGCGATGCGGACAGTCTTATAGTTGTAGAAAAGGGCGAGGTAGTGGAGCGCGGCACCGCCGAGGAATTGTTAAAGGCAAAGGGTGTGTACCACAGATTGTATAAGCTTCAGGCAGAGGCTTTGAAGACTGTGGGAATTGAGTAGGTGTTGTTATGTCAAAATCTTTTACCGAGTTAGTTGAAATTATATATTTTACTCCCGATAACGCAGAGTTTTACAGTACCAAAAACGGATTTGCCGCTTTGCGTGCCTTCGTCCCTCCCGTAATCAAGGATGATCTGCAGGAGGCGGCAGAGGAGGGTGAACGACGGGGACCTCCTCCCTTCGGCGGCAGAGGCGGACGACGCGTGGCTATAGGCTCTGTCTATAAGGAAGACGGGGACAGAACCCCACAGTGGCAAGACCTTGGCAGGGTGTTCTTCCATAAGGCTTTCCCTTTCCAAATGCCGGAAGAATATATATCCGTCCAAGACGAGGACGGACGTGAGTACGGGATAATCAGAAGGCTTTCCGATTTTGACGGAAAGGGCAGGGAAATAATAGAAAAATCCTTAAAGCGGAAATATTTCTGCCCCGAAATAAAAAAGATACACAGCTTAAAGGAGCAGTTCGGTTATTCCGCTTGGGTTGTGGATACGGATATAGGCAAGCAGGAGCTGGTTATCAAGGACACCTTCGGCAGTATAATAAGGGTAAGCGAAAGCTATTTGGTGATTATGGATATAAGCGGTAACCGCTACGTTATACCCGACGTTAACGCCCTTGATAAAAAGAGCTATAAAAAGATAGAACTTTATTTGTAAGAACGGAGCGATCATGGCAAAGCTTTTTTCCGCAAAAAAGAATAAAAGCTTTATATCTCCTCAACGCGCCCAAGCAAGGGAGCATCTTATGGCTTTAGTGCCTAAGGACGAGGAGCTTATTGCCGTTTCCGAATATAATTTAAGCTTTGAGCAGGCTGTTGTTGCGGGCATACTTGCCTTAACGGAAAAGAACGTATATCTCTACGATGAATATACGGGAGAACGCAAGGCGGCGGTAAACACCCTTGAGGATATAAAGACCGTTCAGTACGTGGGTTGTGTAGCCGTGGAATACAAAGAGGGCGATGAAGCGGTTGAGCTTTGCAGAAGCGATATGAGCAATGCCGAGAATCTGCGCCGCTTCGTTAAGCGCGCCGCCGCATTAAGAGAGGGCAGACAGTTTGACAAAAGCTCCCCCGAAAAGCAAAGCCGTTGCCTCAAATGCGGCAAGCCATACCGTCAGGGCAGTGATAAGTGCGATCTGTGCGCCGATAAAAAGGGGCTGTACGGTAGGCTGATAAAATATGCAAAACCCCACGCTTTAACGTTAACGATAGCCATATTGCTTTATTTCGTCGGCAGCGGATTGGGTGTGCTTGCCCCTTATTTGCAGAAAAGCTTGGTTGACGATTACATACTTTCCCCAAAACCATTTGACACTTTGGCGGGCGGTTTTTACCTCCTTGTAGGCGTTATGGCGGCGGTAGCTTTTTCCGAGCTGTTGGTTAACGTGTTTCGCCGCATACTTATGGCAAAGGTGGGTAACAAAATTGCGGTTACCATGCGCGGTATGGTGTTTGACAGTATATCCGCCTTGTCCGTAGGGGATATAAGCCGCCGTTCCTCCGGTGAGCTTATTACCAGGGTTACCTCGGACACCATGGTACTCAAGGAATTTTTGGTAAGCCTTGTGCCGGAAATATTTCAGTACGGCACCTTGATAGTGTTCGTGGTGGTACTGCTTTTTGCGATAAACCCCTTGCTTGCATTGCTTATCATAGTACCCGCCCCCTTGGTGCTCGTTTTACACAAGGCGGTGCGAAGGCATACGAGAAAGCTTTACCATCAGCAGTGGCACGCTAACAGTGATGCAAACACCGTGTTGCACGACGTTTTTTCGGGTATACGGGTGGTTAAGGTGTTCGGTGCCGAAGAGGAAGAGTTAAAGCGGTTTGATAACGCTATTAAAAAAGAGCGCGATATAGCTTTCCGTAACGAGCTGTTTTGGAATTTACTTATTCCTACGGTGGATTTTCTTATGCGCGTTGGTGAATATGCTGTGCTCGTCGTTGCAGGCTCCTTGGTGCTCAGCAACGGGATGACCATGGGCTCGGTGCAACAGCTTGTTTCCTATTCGGGCATGATATATCAGCCTCTTAAATGGCTTTCCAACGTGCCCAGACGGTTGACCCGTTCCTCTACCTCAATGGCAAAGGTTTTTGAGATAATAGATGAAGAGCCTGAGGTTAGGGATGTTCCCAAACCCGTAGAAAAAGAAATAAAAGGCGATATAAAGATAGAACACGGCTTCTTCGGATACAATAATTTGGACTACGTGCTCAAGGACGTTAATATAGATATTAAAAAGGGCGAGATGCTGGGCATCGTAGGCAGAAGCGGTGTAGGCAAGTCCACGCTTATCAATTTGATCATGCGTATTTACGACGTGGACGAGGGAAGGATATTGATAGACGGTATCCCCATACAGAATTACAGTCAGCGCTGTCTGCGCTCTCAGATAGGCGTAGTGCTTCAGGAAAGCTTTTTGTTTAAGGGCACTATCGCCGCAAATATACTTTACGGCGCGGAAGATACCGATGCCGACAGACTTATAAAAGCCTCAAAGGCGGGCGGTGCTCACAGCTTCGTAATGAGCAAGCCCGACGGTTACGATACTTACGTAAGTGAACGTGGGCAAAGCCTTTCCGGCGGTGAAAAACAGCGCGTTCAAATAGCACGCGCGGTTCTGAGAGAGCCGAAAATACTGATTCTTGACGAAGCCACCGCTTCCCTTGATACGGAAACGGAAAAGCAGATACAGGATGCCCTTGCCGCCCTTACAAAGGAGCGTACCACCATAGCCATAGCTCATAGGCTTTCCACTTTGCGTAACGCCACGCGCCTTGTGGTTCTTGAAAAAGGTACCGTAGAGGAGGAGGGCAGTCACGACGAGCTTATCCGCAAGGGCGGCAGATATTACAGGCTCGTTATGGCACAACGCACGACCTCGAAATTAGCCAAAGCATAGCAATTTGAAGCAAGCTTTTCACGGTCGGATTTTTGCCGCAACTGCGTCAAAATGCTCGTGAATACTTAAGAAAGGAAATACACGCATGAATATAACTGTTATAGGTTGCGGCAGATGGGGCTCCTTTATAGCCTATTATCTCGACCGTATCGGCAACAAGGTTACCATAGGTGCGGCACCCGATGACGAGGCGGCACGCAATTTTGATAAAGAGCGTTTTAACGGCACTATTACCATGCCCGACCGCGTTCCCTTTGTATTTGACTTGAAGGAGTCGGTTAAGGATGCGGATATAGTGGTATTTTCCGTACCCTCCCAGGCTCTGCGTTCCATACTTACCGGTATCGGAACCGAGGCTATGGCAGGGAAGGGCATAATCCTTTGTATGAAGGGACTTGAAATATCAACGGGCAAGCGGCTTAGCGAGGTCGTGGCAGACGTTCTGCCCCATAACCGTTGTGCCGTTTGGGTAGGCCCCGGTCACCCGCAGGAGTTTGCGGAGGGCAAGCCCAACTGTATGGTTATCGACAGCGCCGACGCAGATTACAGAAAAATGCTGGTTGACAGCTTCACAAGCGACCTTATACGCTTTTACTACGGCGAGGATCTGATAGGCAACGAGGTAGGCGCCGCCACCAAAAACGTAATAGGCATCGCCGCAGGCTTGCTTGACGGATTGGGTATCCCCTCCCTTAAAGGTGCGCTTATGGCAAGAGGTACAAGGGAGATAGCAAGGCTTATCGAAGCTATGGGCGGTAACGGAATGAGCGCCTACGGTCTTTGCCATCTCGGCGACTACGAAGCCACCGTGTTCTCCAAATTCAGCCACAACCGCAGATACGGCGAGATGCGCGCCAAAGGTGAAAAGTTTGATAAGCTTGCAGAGGGTGCATACACCGTTGAGGCGCTTATGGTGCTTAGCGAAAAATTGGGCGTGGAGCTGCCCATTTGTACGGCTGTACATAAAATACTCCATCGGGATGAGGATGCGAAGAAAACTCTTGACGGTTTGTTTTCCAGAGACATCACCACGGAATTTCACAAATAAAAAAAGTTTATATAAAGAGGTATGGTTTTATGATGAACAACAAAGAAAAAACGATGGAAAAAATCGTTGCCTTTTGTAAGAACAGAGGCTTCGTTTACAGCGGCAGCGAAATCTACGGCGGTCTTGCCAACGCTTGGGACTACGGCCCCCTCGGTGTTGAAATGAAGAACAACATCAAAAGAGCTTGGTGGAAGAAGTTCGTTCAGGAACGTCCCGAAAACGTAGGTCTTGACAGCGCGATCCTTATGAACCCCGAGGTATGGGTGGCTTCCGGTCACGTTGGCGGATTCTCCGACCCTCTTATGGATTGCCGCGAGTGTAAGACCCGTCACAGAGCAGACAAGCTTATAGAGGATTATGCGGCTCAGAACGGTATAGAAGTAAATCCCGGTGCTATGAGCTTTGAGGATATGGCGCAGTTTATCGCAGACAACGGCATCGTATGCCCCGACTGCGGCAAGGCAGACTTTACCCCCATTAAGAAGTTTAACCTTATGTTTAAGACCTTCCAGGGCGTAAACGAGGATACTGCGGCTCAGATATATCTCCGTCCCGAAACCGCACAGGGTATATTCGTAAACTTTAAGAATATTCAGCGTACCACAAGAAAGAAGCTTCCCTTCGGCGTTTGCCAGGTAGGTAAGTCCTTCCGTAACGAAATTACCCCCGGTAACTTTATCTTCCGTATAAGAGAGTTCGAGCAGATGGAGATGGAATTCTTCTGCAAGCCCGGTACCGACCTTGAGTGGTTCGCTTTCTGGAAGAACTACTGTGCAGAGTTCCTTTACAGCTTGGGTATGGCGAAGGAAAATCTGAAGCTTCGTGACCACGATCCCGAGGAGCTTTGCTTCTACTCCAAGGCTACTACCGACTTCGAGTATCTGTTCCCCTTCGGCTGGGGCGAGCTTTGGGGCATAGCTGACAGAACGGATTATGACCTTACTCAGCATTCCGAGCACAGCGGTGAAAGCCTTGAGTATTTCGACCCCGAAACCAACGAAAAATATATTCCTTACGTTATCGAGCCTTCCTTGGGCGCAGACAGAATTATGCTTGCGTTCTTGGTAGAAGCTTACGACGAAGAAGATATAGGCACCCCCGAAAAGCCCGACGTAAGAACGGTTATGCACCTCCATCCCGCACTTGCCCCCTTTAAGGCGGCTGTCCTTCCCTTGTCCAAAAAGCTTTCCGACAAGGCAATGGAGGTTTACAACGAGCTTTGCAAGAGCTTTACCGTTGATTTTGACGATGCAGGCTCTATCGGCAAGCGTTACAGAAGAGAAGACGAGATAGGCACTCCCTTCTGCATTACCTACGACTTTGAAAGCGAAGAAGACGGTTGTGTTACCGTTCGTGACAGAGATACCATGGAGCAGGTAAGACTTCCCATAGCCGAGCTTAAGGATTATATTTCGAAGAAGTTGGAGTTCTAAAGAATCCCCGCTACTCACTTCATTCGTGAAAATTTTGTATAAAACAAAAACGGTAGGAAAAAACCTACCGTTTTTTTGTTGCCTATTTATTAGAATTGAGCTTCGTCATTCTGGTTACAACTCTGCTGTGCATCACACTGAGGAGCAGCATTTACGGGCTTTGCTCCGCCTGTGAAAAAGCTCTTTAAAGAGCAACCGATAGAAAGTATGCCCGCACCCATAAGTGCCCATCCCATAGCGTTTGCAAAACCTTCAAAGGCGTCACCAAGGTATGTAACGTTTTGGGCTGCTATACGGGTCGCTTTATACTGATAGGTGTAAAAGTCTGCACCAAATGAAGTATCCGCTAAATATCCGCCGCTGTAATAGTTAACGTCCATACAGTTTATGCCGGCGATTATAAAGAACACACCTGCAACTATGCCCAAAAGACTTAAGATTTTTGCGATTTTCATAATAATCCTCCTCATTCTTTTCGAAGTTCCAATTTACCTCGACTTTTTAGCACATAATAACATATATTTTTGGTTTTGTCAAGGCGTAAAGCGTATATTTTTTGAGTTAATTGTATCAAAAACAAAGTATCATTGTTTTATAGAGGTGATTGAATATGTATGAAAGCTTTGTAAAGGACAGGATAACGGCTCTAAGGCTTAAAAAAGGCGTATCGGAATACCAGATGAGCTACGATTTAGGGCATAGCAGAAGCTATATTTATAACATTTCTTCAGGAAAAGCCTTGCCGCCGTTGAAGGAATTTTTTGCCATTTGCGACTATTTCGGCATAACGCCCAAACAGTTTTTTGAAGACGGTACCAAGCATCCCGAACTGATTCAAAAAGCGGTAGAGGGCATGAGCAAGCTTGAAGAAGACGATTTGATACTTCTGCTCAGTATAATAAATAAGTTTAACAAAAACAAGTAAATAACTACCCCATACTCGCGAAAAAAACAAAAAGCTGTAAGAACGCTTTCGGGTTCTTACAGCTTTTTATATTGATACAACAAATCAAGTGAAGCTCATAACTCCTAATAACACTGCCAAAAATCCAAAGTTAAAAGCGGAGAAGAGCTTTATGTAATAGCCGGTCTTGCCCGGATTGTGCTTCGTGTATTCCCTGAAGGTTATAAGGCTTGCCAGCGAGGCGATAAGGGTACCCACGCCGCCGATATTTACGCCTACCAGCAGATCACTGTAGTTGTTCGTAAACTGTGACAGCAGTATGGCAGAGGGCACGTTGCTTATGAATTGGCATGAAAGGGTGGAAAAAAGCAGGGTGCTTTTTTCAAGCAAGGAGGAAAAAAGCCGTTGCACCGCGTCTATCCGCGCCATATTCCCCGCAAAGATGAAGAAGAATACGAAGGTGAAAAGCAGGGGATAATCCACCGCCTTTAAGGCTTGCCTGTCCACAAACAAAAGTACCGACGGAATAACTATAAACCCTATCCAATAGGGAATGCCCCTAAATACTATCGCTATGGACAAGGCAAACAGCAGCATGTACAAAACCGTCTTGCCCGTGGGTAGGTGAATTTCACCGTCCTCTATTTCCAATGGCTCTGCCTTCACAAACACAATACAGCACACCGTAATAATTGCCACGGAAATGCCGAAGGGCAGGGACATTATCCCCACAAACTCACCGTTGGGGATATTAAAAGCAGTGTACAGATATAGATTCTGCGGGTTACCGAAGGGGGTAAGCATTCCGCCCAAATTAGCGGCGATGTTCTGCATTATAAAGGTAAATGCCATGTATTTTTCCGTGCCCGTGGAGCTAAGCACAAAATATCCCAAGGGCAAAAAGGTCAAAAGCGCCATGTCGTTTGCAATAAGCATAGAGCCAACGAAAGTAATATACACCAGTGCAAGTATGCACATACGGGCGTTTTTAAATATCTGCACCGCTTTTTTAGCTAATACATAAAAGAAGTTGATGTTTTTAAGGGCACAAACCACCGCCAACACGCAGAAAAGACAGCATAAAGTTTTAAGGTCGAAATAAGTGCCGTATTTCTTATCGGGCGGTACGATAAAGCAGGTGACAAGGGCGGCAAAAAACGCAATTACCGCAACGGTATTCTTTTTCACAAAGCTTTTTGCAACTGCCGTCAACTTTTGCACCTTCCTTCGCCCTCTTTATTCACGCAATGGCTATTGTACTCCCCCAAAAAGCCTTTGTCAATATAAAAACAAACTAATTTGTGTGCAATTTAACTTGTGCGATTTGTGTATTTTCGGGGGACGTATTTGTTATATGCCGCGGCTTCAAAAAGCGCATAAAACTATTGACAAAGTGCCGTTACCTATGATAAAATAAGACCCACGGGGCATTAGCGCAGCTGGGAGCGCACAACACTGGCAGTGTTGGGGTCACGGGTTCGAGTCCCGTATGCTCCACCAAAAAAGAAGTAACTTTTGTCTACCAAAAGTTACTTCTTTTTTTATCCAAGCCGCAGGCTTGGTATATCATCACGCGTCAGCGTGTATATCATCACGCGTCAGCGTGTATATCATCGCCGTAGGCGCATATCATCAGCCGAAGGCTGTATTAACTGCGGCTTGATGAGATACAACACTTTGTGTTGATGATATGCAATTCCTTCGGAATTGATGATATACAAGGCTCCGCCTTGATTTGTTTCCGAAAATCTGATATAATACCAACGGAAGGAGTGTTAATATGTCAAAAAACTGCTTATTAATTTATGCTGAACAACTTGCAACTGATGCAGAATTGCTTTGTCAAAACATAAAGGCTCCTTCTAATACTCTTTTCCAGCTTCGTAAAAGTTCAAGCAGCGTTTATGCCAACATTCGTGAAGCGCAATATGCCCACGGAAAAGCTGACTTTATTTCGAAATTACAGATTGCTCTCAAAGAAGCAAACGAAACGGGTTATTGGCTGGAATTGCTTTACAAAACAAATTACATCACCGAAACGGAATACAAAGCGCTCGATACTGCTTGCACGAGTATTAGAGTTATGCTTATATCCTCCATCAACACCGCAAAGGAGAACGCAAAATGAAAAGAGCACTATTGATTTTGCTTACATTCATCTTTCTGTTAAGCATGGCCGCTTGTGGCGGCTATAATGAAATTATGCGAGAGCATCTTGGTAATGAAGAGAATTATTATCCTATTGATGCAACCTTTTGTTCATATACGGAAACCGACGATCGTATTTATCTGTACGTCACCGTGGAAGACAAATCGGCTTTTGATCCTTTCGAATCGAATAAAGAAAAACTTATATTGGAATTGGTGGGCGACAACTGCGAAGCTCTTGATAAATTTCTTGAAAAAGAAGAAATACGTGAGGGCGATAAAATTACCGTAAAATGCTCAACTTGGATCTATATGGATTCGACGTTTTATTACGTTGCGGAAATAAAGATTCAAGGCGAAACGTATTTAACATTTGACGACGGACTGAAAAATATCAGAAACTACATGGACGGTAATAAATCTTTGATTTGATTTCTTTGACATCAACCATCTATACGGAATAATATACTCTATCAACAAAAAAGCAGAGAGTCCGAAAAAACTCTCTGCTTCTGACTTTATATTCGCTTTATTTACCCAAAGCTTCTTTAAGAGTGGGATATACCGCCTCTGCCATAAGGAGATGGCCTATATCGTTGGGGTGGCTGTTGTCCACAGTTACCAAATCTCTGTAATCTTCGGGGAAGAAGGTAGCGTTATCAACGTAGTAAACGTTGCCGTCACCTTCGGATACTGCCTTGTCATAGGTAGCCTTTACAATAGCTGTGCGTGTATCATCGTTTGCGGTGGGCAAGGTATAGCAAGGATGCGCCATGAAAATTATAGGAATATCGGGATGCACTTCTCTTACCGTCTTATAAAAATCGTAATGTGTTGCTTTAAGATGTGCCGCATCGGGGGCGTTATAGTCGTAGTCCATAACGAATGCGGAAATATCAAGGCTTGCAATATGCTGTGCGATAGCCTGCTCGCCCTTGGCAGAGCCGGAGAAGCCTAAGTTGTAGCAAGGTGCGTCCATTGCGAAGCAAAGGATGTTGGCGTAAGCAAGACCGGGACGGGTAACGCATCCGCCCTGAGTAATGGACGAGCCGTAGAAGCAAATAGGCTTTTCTATGCTGTACGCATCGGGCGCGGCAACAGAAGCATCGTCGGGCAAACCTATGTACATGGTGTTAACACCGCCGTACAAGGGAAGCACAACGGTAACTTCTTTGTACCCCTTGCCAAGTTGTACAACGCTGTGTACGAGGGTAGGGTCGGTAAGGTGGTTGCCGGGCTCGCCGATATAGGTGCGGTCTGTGCCCGTGCCTACGTAAACGTCAAAGCCGTATGCGCCTTTTGCGGAGAAGTGGTTAAGCTTATAAACCACGCCCATTTGAGCGTAAAGCACCATGGTTTCAGCATCGGTAACGAAGCGGATTCTACCACCGGCAAGACACTGACCCAACTTGGAGTTTTCTGCGGAATACTCGCCCATCTTTTCAAAGTAAAGTCTGCCGAAGGTGTCCATATTCTCGGAAGGGGGGATAATACCCGTCATTTCCAAGGTGCCGGACTTCATATCGATATAAGTATAGCCTTCCATAGCATCGCCGGGTGCGCCTATGCTTGTCTCAGGCAAAGCGGAAACGGCGGTGTATTCCTTAGCGGAAAGGTCGGTGCCGCTTGCAACGGGCTTATCAAATCCGAAGGAGGGGGTGGAAGGCTCGTCGGTACCTTCGTCCTTTGCATCCTCGGAGGCTTCCTCGGATACTGCGGAGCTTACGGAATCGTTGCCTTTTTTGTCTTCTTCTGCGGAATTACAAGCCGCAAAGGAAAAAACGAGGACGATACATAACAAAAGCGATAAAAGCTTTACGGTGTTGTTCATAAAATTCTCCCTTCAATATTAGCTTACTTGATTATATCACGGTGCGCGGACATAGTCAAGACGGAAAATATCAAAGGGGGTGTTGCTAAACCTACGGTTTTTGCGTAGGGATTTGGATTTAGTGATATTCCGTCTTCGACGGAGTGATATTTTCTCTTCGAGAAAGTGATATTGCAGTGATATTATATTCGCCTCTAAAACTGCCCGTAGGGCAATATAACTCGGCTTTAGCCGAATATAACTGCGAAGCAATATAACTCGCCGTAAGGGGAATATAACAGAAAAAGCACTCCCTTTCGCAAGTGCTTTTTCTGTGTATGGGTTATAAAAAAGATGTTTTTCCGTTTTTGCGTATGAATTCGAACTCTCACAAAAATCACGGCGAAGCCGTGCATATCATCAATGCGAAGCATTGTATATCACCAACACGTAGTGTTGTATATCATCATTGCGAAAGCTTTTAATACACACCGAAAGG
>JAFQHW010000041.1 GCA_017397805.1 Clostridia bacterium
AGTAGTGTAATTTTATAAGGGACTCAAACTAATTCGCAAGGGCATTATTATCCCTGCAAGTTTGAGAGTAGTGTAATTTTATAAGGGACTCAAACAATATATCCTATGCAACGTGGGGGAACTACGTTTGAGAGTAGTGTAATTTTATAAGGGACTCAAACTGCAGGACTGCCCCGTGGAGGTATTTACCGTTTGAGAGTAGTGTAATTTTATAAGGAACTCAAACAGCCCGGTTTTAACGGTTGACACATCACCAGTTTGAGAGTAGTGTAATTTTATAAGGGACTCAAGCCCGTGCAGTCCTTGATGCTATGGAACGCACCGGCTGAATGCAAAACCAAATGGATTTCACAATGCCGACTTCGAGAACAATCTTGAAGTCGGCACTGTTAATGTATTGACGTTCAGCATGCGTGTTAGGAATATATTTGCGATATGTACTGTGATTTCCAATTATACAGTGAGTAAAAACTTATACTTAACAGCCGTTTTATGTCCACTGGAGCTACGACATTTGCGATCGAAGCTAATAGTTCGTATGGGAGTAATGTTTTTAACCATCTGACCGCCGATGCTGCCTGCCTGCTTAGAAGTGAGGTCGCCGTTGTAACCCTGCTTAAGGTTAACGCCTACTTCGTTTGCTGCTTCCATCTTAAACTTATTCATAGCTTCTCTTGCAGAAGGAACTAATGTCTTTTTCATTGTAATTCTCCTTAATAATTTGAATGCAAGGCTTATTGCCTCGGAACTATTTTGTGTTTTTGCATTCAATTTATACTGGTAATTTAAGGAAAACAAATCAAAGCCACTTCTTATAGAAAGCAAATGCAGTAGCGATACCCGTCAGAATAGCCGCAACACCTAAAACAATATAAAAACCAAAAGAATTGTTTTCAAACGGTATGGGAGTGTTAATGCCCCACAATGCAAATATTATTTGCGGCACCGTCAGTATTATGGTTACCGCCGCAAGCAGTTTCATAACCGAGTTCAGGTTATTGGAAATAACTCCCGAATACGCCTCCATCGTTCTTGAAAGAATATCTCTATAGATAGCACACATTTCTATCGCCTGTCTGTTTTCAACAATCACGTCTTCAAGCAGCTCCGCATCTTCGGGGTAATCTATTATAAACTTCGTTCTCAGCAGTTTTTCAAGCACGGCTTCGTCGCCCTTGAGTCCTGTTGAAAAGTAAACCAGTCCTTTTTCTATATGGAGTATCCGAAGCAGTTCCTTATTTCCCGTATTCTTCTTTAATTCCCTCTCTGCAAAAGTTCCCTCTTTTTCCGCTTGTCTCAGGTACCCCAAAAAAAGAGTAGCATTATGATATAGCATTTGCAAAACGAATCTTCTGTACTTTTTAGAGCTTCTTACCTTTGCACTTCCGTTAATAACCGCCCCACATAGAGCAGTATCGCGTAAACATATGGTGACTATCCCTTTTTTCGTAACCAAAATACCGAAAGGCAGAGTGGAATACTCATTACCGTTTTCCGTTGGATTGCACACCGGAGTATCTACAATAATCAGCGTGGAGTCGTCTTCGATATCTATTCGGCTTCTTTCCTCTTCGTCCAACGCCGCACGGATAAAATGTTCGGGGATTTCAAAAGCGTTTCTTAAAAAGATTTGCTCTTCCCTATTGGGTGAAACAACGCAAGTCCAACATCCCTCTTGATAATCGGTTAGTTCGGTCAAATATCCGTCCTTGATCAAATAAAATTTAAGCATAAAAAATCCTCCCACAACAGTGTGACGACACACCGCCCGAGAGGAAAAGCAAAAAAAGCTTAAAAGGTCGCAGGCGGTATGTAGCACATATTCTTTTCGCTAACACATAATCGAGAGCCGCTGTCCATAGCCTGCACCCCTTTCTTAATTAATATGACACACTTATTATACGCAATCTGCTCAAAAGTGTCAAGTGCGTAATTCTATTATACGACAAAAGGTGTTTTTGCTAATCAACTTACAGCAAAAACACCTTTTACGTTTAATTATTAATACATACCGCCCATTCCGCCGCCTGCCGCCATAGCAGCGTTTGCAGCAGCAACATCTTCCTTCTTATCTGCAACCAAGGTTTCGGTGGTCAAAATCATAGATGCAACGGAAGAAGCGTTTTGAAGTGCGGAACGTGTAACCTTTGTGGGGTCTACAATACCGTTCTCAATCATATCCACATAGGTTTCGTTATAAGCATCAAAACCGTATCCGGTCTTGCCGGAGCTTTTGATCTTTTCGATTACCACAGAGCCTTCAAAGCCTGCGTTCTCGGCTATCTGTCTTACGGGTTCTTCAAGTGCGCGGATAACAATCTTAACACCGGTAAGGGTATCGCCTTCAACGGTGCTTAAAAGCTTTTCAACGGAAGGAATTGCATTAACGATAGCTACGCCGCCGCCGGGAACTATGCCCTCTTCAACTGCCGCCTTGGTAGCGTTAAGAGCGTCTTCTATGCGCAACTTCTTTTCCTTCATTTCGATTTCGGTAGCGGCACCAACCTTAATAACCGCAACACCGCCTGCGAGCTTTGCAAGACGTTCTTGGAGTTTTTCTCTGTCAAAATCGGAAGTGGTGGTTTCGATAGCGGCTCTTATCTGACCGACTCTTGCCTTAATCTCGGCAGGATCGCCTGCGCCGCCTACGATAATGGTGTTCTCTTTGTTAACCTTAACCTGTCTTGCTCTGCCAAGCTGCATAATATCCGCATCTTTGAGTTCAAGACCGAGCTCAGAAGAAATAACCTCGCCGCCGGTAAGGATAGCTATATCCTTGAGCATATCCTTGCGTCTGTCACCGAAACCGGGCGCCTTAACGGCAACGCAAGTGAAGGTACCTCTTATCTTGTTAACCAAGAGCGTGGAGAGTGCTTCAGCTTCTACGTCTTCAGCGATTATAAGAAGCTTACTGCCGGATTGAACTATCTTCTCAAGCAGAGGCAAAATCTCTTGAATATTGCTAATCTTTTTATCTGTAATCAAAACGAGTGCATCGTCAAGAACAGCTTCCATCTTATCGGTATCGGTTACCATATAGGGAGAAATATAGCCGCGGTCAAACTGCATACCTTCAACCACTTCACAGCCGGTCTCGCTGGATTTGCTTTCTTCTACGGTGATAACACCGTCAGCGGTAACCTGCTCCATAGCATCGGCTATAAGCTTACCGATAACCTCGTCACCTGCGGAAACGGTGCCTACCCTTGCTATATCCTTAGATCCGTTAACCTTTTGTGCGGATGCAACGAGATATTTAACAGCTTCTTCAACTGCCATATCTATGCCCTTTTTGATTATCATGGGGTTAGCACCTGCGGCAACGTTCTTCATACCCTCGCGAACGAATGCCTGAGCAAGAAGCGTAGCGGTGGTCGTACCGTCGCCTGCCGCATCGTTTGTCTTGGTAGCTACCTCTTTTACGAGCTGGGCACCCATATTTTCAAAGGGATCATCAAGCTCTATTTCCTTTGCTATGGTAACACCGTCGTTGGTTATAAGGGGCGCGCCGAACTTCTTATCAAGTACAACGTTTCTGCCCTTGGGGCCCATAGTTATTTTAACCGCGTTGGCAAGTATATCAACACCCTTAACCAGTGCTTCTCTTGCCTCTATACCTGTTTTTAATTCTTTTGCCATAAATATACCCTCCTTACTCAACTATAGCGAGAATATCAGACTGTCTTACTACCAAATATTCTTCACCGTCGCACTTAACTTCAGTGCCCGCATATTTAGAAGTAAGAACTTTATCGCCCTTGCTTACGCACATAACGACTTCCTTGCCGTCAACCATGCCGCCGGGACCCACCTCGATAACCTCTGCAATCTGAGGCTTCTCCTTAGCTGTGCCGGTAAGAATTATACCGCTTTTAGTAGTTTCCTCTGCTTCGACCATTTTGATAACAACACGGTCTGATAAAGGCTTTAATTTCATAAGAACATTCCTCCTTATATTTCATATATATTTATCGGTTTTGTATTTTAGCATATTTAGCCAAAACATTCAATAGCTATTTACCTAACTCTGAAATAATTCCTTACTTTTTGTTTTTGAAAAATTGATAGTATAGACAAGGGATCATACCGTTATACAGCTTCCTGACCTTATCCGCCCTTCTGCCGAAACACTTCTCAAACATCTCGTTACACGTAAGCACGTATATCTGCCAATTCGGTACCGAGTTTGAAAAGGCTTTTCCCATTTCTTTATACAAAAGCTCTGCTTCCTTACGGTCGCTCATTCGCTCGCCGTAAGGAGGATTACACACGATAGTGCCCCTTGCACCGTCTATGGGGGACTTAAATTTCCTTACGTCTGCCACGGAAAAGTCAACCAAATCGGCAACACCTGCCCTTTTTGCGTTTTGGCGGGATATTTCTATACAGTTCGGGTCAACGTCCATGCCGTATATTCCGCCCTCCCAAGGCTTAATTTTTGCCTTTGCTTCCTCCTTAGCATCAATCCATACAGACCTATTGAAAAAGCTGAGGCCTTCGCCCAAAAAGCTGCGGTTAATACCCGGTGCGGTGTCCGTTACCAGAAGTGCCGTTTCTATAGCAATAGTGCCGCTTCCGCAAAGCGGGTCAACGGTCAATACGTTTTCGCGCGGTCTTGAAAGCTTCACCAAAGCCGCCGCCAAGGTTTCTCTGAGAGGAGCGTCGTTGGCTTCGGTACGGTAACCTCTTTTGTGAAGCCCTATACCGGAAGTGTCAATCATTATAGACGCTTTATCCTTGAGTATAAAGAACTCAATTTGAACTTTGTTACCGGTTTCGGGGAAAACGCTTAGACTGTAGCTTTTCTTCAGCTTCTCAACTATTGCCTTTTTTACTATTTTTTGACAGTCGGGAATAGAGAACAGCTTAGACTTGATGGCGTGACCTTTTACGGGAAAAGCATCATCCTTACCTACATAATCCTGCCAAGGAATGGCCTTTACACCCTCAAACAGCATATCGAAATCGTAAGCATCAAACTGCCCTACCTGAACAAACAGTCGCTCTGCATATCTGAAAAACACGTTGCAACGCGCAACCGCTTCAGGCGGCGCCTCAAACACGACTCTGCCGTCGATAGTTTCAAGCCTTTTATATCCCAAAGCATCTATATCGTCGGCAACGAACTTCTCCATGCCAAAAAGACAGCTTGCAACAAATACCATAAGTCCTCCTGTTTTCGATTAGCAAGCGCATAAGCAAAAAGCTTGATAAAATTAGCACTCTCAGCCTTTGTTTGCTAACAATTCTTATTATACTCTATTTTTTCTCTTTGTCAATACTTTTTTAAAACATTTTCGTTTTCAAAACACAGCATTATTCGCGCAAAATTGGCATTTGCAGATTCATCTTGCTAAATCTCGTCTGCATTTTATCATAAAATGCAGTTAATGGGAGGGCCTACCCTCCCATTAACTTGCACTATGACTTTTGTCATAAAAAGTATTACTTAAAATACTTCACTGCCGCTTCAAACATACGGATATCGTAATTGCCGGGAACGTTCTTGTAAAGTCCGTTACCAACACGCTCACTGTGTCCCATCTTACCGAACACGCGACCGTCGGGAGAGGTTATACCCTCGATTGCATACATTGAGTTGTTGGGGTTAAACTGAACGTCTGCAGTTGCCTTCCCATCAAAGTCAACGTACTGAGTTGCAATCTGACCGTTTGCCGCCAGCTTCTTAATAAGCTCTTCACTCGCCAAGAACCTACCTTCACCGTGGGAGATAGGAACGTTATAAACGTCACCAACGTTTGTCAACGCCAACCAAGGAGATTTGTTGGAAGCTACACGGGTTCTTACTATCTTGGATTGGTGACGGGAAATGGTGTTAAATGTAAGAGTGGGGCAATCCTCATCGGTATCGATTATCTTACCGTAAGGAACAAGACCCAACTTTATAAGTGCTTGGAAGCCGTTGCAGATACCGCACATAAGACCGTCACGGTTTTCAAGAAGCTCAGTAACGTTTTGCTTAACTGCCTCATTGCGGAAGAATGCGGTTATAAACTTACCGCTTCCGTCAGGCTCGTCACCGCCGGAAAAGCCGCCGGGGATGAATACCACCTGAGCACTCTTGAGACTTTCGGCAAATGCTTCAACACTGCGCTTTATACCGTCTGCACTAAGGTTATTGATAACCATTATCTCAGGAGTTGCGCCTGCATTTCTTACTGCTTTTGCACTGTCGTATTCGCAATTAGTGCCGGGGAATACGGGAATCAAAACCTTGGGGGAAGCAACCTTCAAAGCCGGTGCTGAACGCTCACTCGCTTCATAAGAAAAGGTTTCGATATTGCTTTGTGTTTGCTCTATGTTACAAGAATAAACGCTTTCAAGCTTACCCTCGTACTTATCGGCCAAATCGCTAAGACTTATCTTATCGCCGTTATACTCTATAACGCTGTCTGTCACGGTTTCACCGATTATCATTGCATCGGCATCGTCTGCAAGCTCTACAATAAACGAGCCGTAATTATAACCGAATATATCGGAAACGGAGAGTTTATCGTTAAATTTAAAGCCTATGCCGTTACCGAAGCACATTTTCATAACAGCTTCGCCTATACCGCCTATACAAGGAGTGTATATTGCAAGTGCTTTACCCTCTTCAACCAGCTTTGTAACTTTATTGAAACAGTTTACAAGACTTTCGGCTACGGGAAGTCCTTTTTCGTTATATTCAGGCGCTATCAAAGCAACCTTATGACCTACGCCCTTAAATTCGGGAGAAATTACGTTTTGTGTCTTGCCCATGGTAACGGCGAAAGACACAAGCGTAGGAGGAACGTGAAGATCTTCAAATGAACCGCTCATTGAGTCTTTTCCGCCTATGGAACCTATACCAAGATCCATCTGCGCTTCAAAAGCACCGAGAAGTGCCGCAAAAGGCTTGCCCCAACGCTCGGGAGCCTTCAAAGGCTTTTCAAAATACTCTTGGAATGTCAAATACACATCCTTGAAATCGGCACCGCCCGCGATAAGCTTGGATACGGATTCTACTACCGCCAAATACGCACCGTGGTACGGACTTTGCTCGGAGATATAAGGGTTATAACCCCAGGACATATAGGAGCAATTGTCAGTGTACTTTTCCTCCATAGACACTTTTTGAACCATGGACTGTGCGGGTGTGCGCTGATTCTTGCCGCCGAAGGGCATAATAACCGTACCGGCACCGATGGTAGAGTCAAAGCGCTCGGAAAGACCGCGCTTTGAACAAGTGTTAAGGTCGCAAGCAACAAGCTCCATATTGGAAACGAAGTCACCGCTTATAACCTTTTCGGGCAACTTAGCTTTTGCGGGAGCTACCGATATATGCTTATCCGCGCCGTTGGAGTTCAAGAACTCACGGCTGATGTCAACGATTTTATTGCCCTTCCATACCATGGTAAGTCTGGGCTCTTCAGTAACGTTAGCTACGACGGTTGCCTGCAAGTTCTCGCTATACGCAAGGGCAAGGAAAGCATCTGCATCCTTTGCCTCAACAACCACTGCCATACGTTCCTGAGATTCACTTATGGCAAGCTCGGTACCGTCAAGGCCTTCGTACTTCTTGGGAACGGCATCAAGGTTTATGTAAAGACCGTCGGCAAGCTCGCCAATAGCTACAGAAACACCGCCTGCGCCAAAATCGTTACAACGCTTGATCATTCTGCAAGCCACAGGATTTCTGAAAAGGCGCTGAAGCTTTCTTTCTTCAGGCGCGTTACCCTTTTGAACCTCTGCACCGCAACTCTCCAAGGACTTGGACGTGTGAGACTTAGAGGAACCTGTAGCACCGCCGCAACCGTCTCTGCCGGTGGCGCCGCCCAACAGAATTACAACGTCGCCTGCAGCGGGACGCTCTCTTCTTACGTTAGCTTGAGGTGCCGCCGCGATAACCGCACCTATCTCCATACGCTTTGCGGCATAACCGGGATGATAAACTTCGTCAACGATGCCCGTTGAAATACCTATCTGATTGCCGTAGGAGGAATAACCTGCGGCGGCGGTAGTAACTATTTTTCTCTGAGGGAGCTTTCCCTTTATGGTTTCGCTTACGGGCTTTAAGGGATCAGCCGCGCCCGTAACACGCATTGCGCCGTAAACGTAGGAACGACCTGAAAGCGGGTCACGGATTGCGCCGCCGATACAAGTAGCGGCACCGCCGAAGGGCTCAATTTCCGTAGGATGGTTATGTGTTTCGTTTTTAAACAACAAAAGCCAAGGCTCTTTTTTACCGTCTGCTTCCACCTCTATTTTTACGGTACAAGCGTTTATTTCCTCAGACTCGTCAAGCTTATCAAGCTTACCGTTTTCCTTAAGATATTTAACCGCAAGAGTGGCAATATCCATAAGGCATACGGGCTTTGTTCTGCCCAATTCTTTTCTTGTATCCAAATACCTGTTGTAGGCATTTTGCAAAAGTTCGTCTTCAAACTTGACGTCATCGATTATTGTGAGGAAGGTGGTATGTCTGCAGTGGTCGGACCAATACGTATCTATCATTCGTATCTCGGTAATGGTAGGGTTTCTACCCTCTTTTATGAAATACTTTTGGCAAAATGCAATGTCTTCCTCATCCATTGCCAGGCCGTAGTCTGCCACAAACTTTTTAAGCCCGTCCCTATCAAGGTCATTAAAGCCTTCCATAACGGCTACGGTGGTGGGTAACGAATAATCCATCGCCAAGGTTTCCGGCAAATCAAGGCTTGCTTCTCTTGCCTCAACGGGGTTTATAACGTACTTCTTGATCTCTGCAACCTGTGCATCGCTAAGCTTGCCGTAAAGACCGTAGATTTTTGCGGTCTTTACTACGGGGCGCTCGCCTTGAGAAATTATTTGTATACACTGGGCGGCGGAATCTGCTCTCTGGTCGAATTGACCCGGTAGATATTCCACACCGAAGCATACACAATCCTTCAAAGGAAGCTCATCATAAACAATATCCAACTGAGGCTCGGAAAACACAGCGGTTTTTGCATAGTTAAAAAGCCCCTCTTCAATGTTTTCTGTATCATATCTGTTCAGAAGTCTTATATCCTCAAGCTCGCTTATACCAAGCAAGCTGCGAACATCGGAAAGCAAAGCCTTCGCTTCGTTTTCCAACCCCTTCTTTTTTTCCACATATACTCTGTATACCATTATTCACCCTCCGTTGCGGCAAGTGCTTTTTTACCTATATCATTACGATAATAAGCGTTATCAAAAGAGATTTCCTTAACATAAGAGTAAGACTTGTTTATTGCCTCGCCTAAACTGTCGGCAGTAGCGGTAACACCAAGAACTCTGCCGCCAGAGGTTACGAGCTTACCTGCCTTCAAAGCCGCACCCGCAACAAACACCTTATCGTTTATATTTTCGGGAATGCTTATTTCGAAGCCCTTATCGTACTTTTCGGGGTATCCCTTGGATGCCATAATAACGCAACAAGCGTGGGCATCCTCAAACTCAACCTTTATATCTCCCAAGGTACCGTTGGTAACAGCCTGCATAACCGTAAGCAAATCTGTTTTTAACAAGGGTAAAACCACCTGAGTTTCAGGATCACCGAAACGGCAGTTGTATTCTATTACTTTAGGTCCGTTAGGAGTAAGCATTAAGCCAAAATACAAGCACCCCTTAAAGCTTCTGCCTTCTGCATTCATAGCGTTTACGGTGGGCATAAAAATGCTCTCCATACACTCTTTAGCTATGCCGGCCGTGTAATAAGGGTTAGGAGCTACGGTACCCATACCGCCGGTGTTTAAGCCTTTATCGCCGTCGCACGCGCGCTTATGGTCCATGGAGGAAACCATGGGATATAAAGTTTTTCCGTCTGTAAATGCCAAAACGGAAACTTCAGGACCTGTCAAGAACTCCTCTATAACTATCCGGTCGCCGCTTTTACCGAAAGCCTTATCCTCCATTATGGAGTTAACGGCATCGCAAGCCGCTTCTCGCGTTTCGGCAATGATAACGCCCTTGCCCAAAGCAAGTCCGTCAGCTTTGATTACCGTGGGGATGGGAGCATCCTTCAAATAATCAAGCGCCGCCTTTGCATTATCGAACACTTCATATTTGGCCGTGGGGATGCCGTATTTTTTCATAAGGTTTTTTGAGAAAACTTTGCTGCCTTCAATTATAGCCGCTTCCGCGCGCGGACCGAAACAAGGTATGCCCTTTTCCTCAAGCGCGTTAACAGCACCTAAAACCAGCGGGTCATCCGGAGCTACTATAGCATAATCAATAGAATTCTCAACAGCAAAATCACAAATACCCTCTATATCTTTAGCACCGATATCAACGCAAGTGGCATCAGCCGCTATACCGCCGTTACCCGGAAGCGCAAAAATCTCGGTTACGGATTTATTCTCTTTTATCTTTTTAATTATGGCGTGCTCTCTGCCGCCGCCGCCTACAACTAAAATCTTCATTAAAATCTACCTCAAAAATTAATGGTGGAACAAACGCATACCGGTAAATGCCATAACCATACCGTGTTCGTTGCAACGCTCTATTACTATGTCGTCTCTGATAGAGCCGCCGGGCTCTGCAATGTATTTTACGCCCGTCATTTTAGCGCGCTTAATACTGTCATCAAAGGGGAAGAACGCATCAGAACCTAAGGAAACGCCGTCAAGGCTGTCAAGATACTCACGAATTTCTTTATCCGTAAGCGGATCGGGGCGGGTGGTAAAGTACTTCTGCCAAATACCGTCTGCGCAAACGTCCTCTTCGTTACGGTTTATATAACCGTCGATTACGTTATCTCTTTCGGGTCTGCCAAGCTCATCCTTAAAGGGAAGAGCTAAAACCTTATCGTGCTGACGCAAAAACCAAGTATCAGCCTTGGTGCCTGCCAGTCTGGTACAATGGATACGGGACTGCTGACCTGCGCCAACGCCTATCGCTTGTCCGTCCACTGCAAAGCATACGGAGTTGGACTGAGTATATTTAAGGGTGATAAGAGCAACTATAAGGTCGCGCACGCCTTCTTCGGGAAGATTTTTGTTCTCGGTAACTATGTTCTTCAAAAGCTCGGCGTCTATCTTAAAGTTGTTTCTACCCTGCTCAAAAGTGATGCCGTAAACCTGCTTCTTTTCGGATTCTTCGGGAATATACGAAGGATCCATTTTTACTATATTGTAGTTGCCTTTTTTCTTTGTTTTAAGAATCTCAAGCGCTTCGGGCTCATAACCGGGGGCAATAACACCATCCGAAACTTCGCGCTTAATAAGCTCTGCCGTTGTAACGTCACAAACGTCGGAAAGCGCTATCCAGTCGCCAAAGGAGCAAAGCCTGTCTGTACCTCTCGCTCTTGCAAAAGCGCAAGCCAAAGGAGAATCGTCAAGCCCCTCAATACCGTCAACGAAACAAGCTTTTTTAAGCTTTTCGGGGAGAGGGATGCCTACAGCCGCGGAGGTGGGACTTACGTGCTTAAAGGAAGTAGCCGCAGACAGACCTAAAGCCGCTTTAAGCTCGCAAACCAACTGCCAGGAGTTGAAAGCGTCAAGAAAGTTTATATATCCGGGTTTGCCGTTGAGGATCTCCAACGGGAGCTCGGAACCGTCTGCCATATATATTCTTGAAGGCTTTTGGTTAGGGTTACATCCGTATTTAAGTTCAAAAGAATTCACTTTTTATGCCTCCTAATGTTTACGATTATTTGTTTTTGTTGATCATGCGGTTTTCACATTCGCCGCTTGCCAGATCAACGTATCTTACGTAGAGAGATATTTTGTTGTTTTCATCAAGAGCGTTCCAAAGAGCGTTTGTAAACTCGTCTATATCGTTATCAACAGCTACTCTTTCGGGTTCGCCGCAGAACGTGGGGATGGGGTTGCCGTCACAAATATAAGTGTGAAGAAAATGACCGAGACCTGCAAGAGAAGCGTAACTGTAGGTAAATCTGTTGCAAGCACTTCCCTTTTCGTCGGCGCTCTTAAGTATGCTCATCTCGTAGGTAAAATCATTATCCGCAAAAGTGATCATACCGCTGATTCTGGGAGTGAAGTTGGGGCCGTCCGGCTCGAACTCACGGCTTGTCAACGACTCGGAAAAACTCTTCCCCGTCTTCAAACCGTCATAAACGGTATCGGTTTGATTACCGTTGGTTACGATAAGCTTGTTCTCATACTCTCTGATAGGCTTATAAATGATAAGGCTGGGGTCTTCCACCTTAGAAGCATCAAAGGGATGGATAACAACCTCCTTGCCCTCTTCAATAAACACTCTGTTGCGGCTATTATTGCTTCTGCCCATTATAAAATAAGCTGTACAAGCCTTTTTACCATCGGGGGTCTTACCTATAACTATACCTCTGCCTACGTAGGAATTATCTTTTATAAGTTCGGGAAGGTTGTTTATCTCGTATATATTCATACTTTAAGCCTTTCTTTTCTTCAATATTTCTTTGCAAACCATTTCCGTAGCGCGGGGCAGGATCTTCCATTCTGCCTGCTCCATAACCCGTCTTTGTAACGTTTCTGCCGTATCGTTACCTCTGATTGCCACGGATTTTTGCATTATTATCTCGCCGCCGTCGGGAATTTCGTTAACGAAATGCACCGTAGCACCCGTAACCTTTACACCGTATGCCAATGCCGCTTCGTGCACCTTTAGTCCGTAAAAGCCTTTACCGCAAAAAGAAGGAATCAGCGAAGGGTGTACGTTTATAATTCGCTTCTCAAAGGTTTTGGTAAACCTTTCGCTCAATATAGACATAAAACCCGCGAGTATTATAAGCTCTGTTCCATTAGATTTAAGGATATCTATCAGCTTATCCTCAAAGGCTTCTTGGGATCCTAATTCGCTTTTTAATATAACAGCCGATTCCACACCGAAGTTTTCTGCTCTTTTCAAAGCATAAGCATCGGCATTATTGGATACAACGAGAGATATTTTACCGTTTTTGATTATCCCGCTTGATTGTGCATCAAGAAGCGCCTGCAAGTTAGTGCCGCCGCCCGAAACCAAAACGGCTATCTTAATTTGCTTCATCAGAGCACCTCTTAGGCAAGGATTATTTTGTCGGAGTTTTCGCAAATCTCACCGATGATATATGCATTTTCTCCGCAACCTTTAAGGATAGTCAACGCTTTGTCTGCATCCTCTTTGGGAATGACGATGCTCATACCCACGCCCATATTAAAGGTATTAAACATATCGCGCTCGCTAATACCGCCAACCTTTGCGATAAGGTCAAAAATGGGAAGTATTTGCACTGCAGACTTTTCAATCTTTGCACACATACCGTCGGGAATACTGCGCGGAATGTTCTCGTAGAAGCCACCGCCGGTTATGTGGGATATACCCTTAACCTTAACCTGCTCCAAAAGAGCAAGAACGCTCTTAACGTAAATCTTGGTAGGTGTAAGCAAAGTTTCACCAATGGAAGCGGAAAGTTCGGGAACGAAGGTCTTAATATCCTTATTTTCCACGTCAAACACTTTTCTTACAAGAGAAAAACCGTTGGAGTGAACACCGCTGGAGGGCAAGGCAATAATAACGTCACCGCTTTGCATTTGCTTATTATCTATTATCTTGCTCTTGTCAACCACGCCTGTGCAATAGCCTGCCAAATCGTATTCGTCCACGGGATAGAAACCGGGCATCTCTGCGGTCTCACCGCCTATAAGTGCCGCACCGGATTGAACGCATCCCTCGCAAACCCCCTTAACAATATCAGCAATACGCTCGGGTACGTTTTTACCGCAAGCGATATAGTCAAGGAAGAACAAAGGCTTAGCGCCGCTGCAGATAATATCGTTAACGCACATCGCAACGCAGTCGATACCTACCGTATCGTGCTTATCCATAATAAAAGCTATTTTAAGCTTAGTACCAACACCGTCGGTACCGCTTACAAGAACGGGCTTGGAAATACCTTCCAAATCCAATTCGAAAAGGCCGCCGAAACCTCCCACGTCGGAGCAAACGCCTTTTGTCATCGTTTTTGCTATATGCTGTTTCATAAGCTCAACGGCTTTATAACCTGCGGTAATATCAACACCTGCTGCTGCGTAGCTATCAGATTTAGACTGTAAATTCATAACGTTTATTCCTTTCCGTTCCAACAATACGTGCAAAGCTTATCGGGGGTAAGCCCTATTGCCTCGCAAACACCTTTTAACGATTGAAAATCCAAAGAAGCAAAATTAAACTTCTTTGCTATCTCTTCTCTTAATTTCTTACCGCGCTCTGTGGAAGCGTCGCTGTATTCATCTAAATACTTGCTGCCCTCTTCCCCCTCCAGCTCGTAAACGACCTTTCTTGCAATCAAGTCCATATCGTTATTGCCTCTTGAGAAATTGAGGTACTTACAACTGTGCATTATGGGAGGACACGCGGAGCGCATATGAACGGTTTTTGCACCGTTATCGTAAAGGAAATCAACGGTTTCCTTCAACTGCGTGCCTCTGACTATAGAGTCATCAACGAAAAGCAGATTTTTGCCCATTATCAAATCGTGAACGGGGATAAGCTTCATCTTCGCTACTTTATCTCTGTCCCTTTGGTTTGCGGGCATAAAGCTTCTGGGCCACGTGGGAGTATATTTTATAAAAGGTCTTGCAAAGGGTATATCGCTCATATTAGCGTAACCTATTGCGTGGGGAGTACCGGAATCGGGCACACCGCCTACGTAGTCTATATCAAGACAATTTCCGTTTTCTTTATCGTTTTTAGCCATTATCTCGCCGTTTCTGTAGCGCATAAGCTCTACGTTGACGCCTTCGTAGCAAGAAGTGGGATAGCCGTAATAAGACCAAAGAAACGCACAAATCTTCATATCTTTATTGGGAGGTGAAAGCTGTTTTACTCCATCAACACTCAGTTCCACTATCTCACCGGGACCAAGCTCACGTTCTATCTCATAATCCAATTTCTGGCAAGCAAAAGACTCAAAGGAAACGCAATATCCTTGGTCGTTCTTCCCTACCAAAACGGGGATTCTGCCCACTTTGTCCCTTGCGGCGATAATTGAGCCGTCGTCCTTGAGAATCAGAACGGAAGCCGTTCCCTCTATGGCGTTTTGTGCAAAGCGTATGCCTTCCACAAAATTGCTTTTTTGATTTATCAATGCCGCTACAAGCTCAACGGAATTAATTCTGCCACCCGTCATAGCACCGAAGTGTCCGCCGCTGAAGGCGAGATATTGATTAATAAGTGCGTCGGCATTATTAATCAAACCCACGATACTTATAGCGTAAGTGCCTATGTTGGAACGTATAAGAAGGGGCTGAGGATCAGTATCGCTGATACAGCCGATGGCTGAATTGCCCTTCATTTCATCAAACACACCTTCAAACTTGGTTCTAAAGGGTGAATTTTGTATATTATGTATTTCTCTTTGCAAGCCCGTTTCTTTATCATAAGCCGCCATACCGCCACGTTTTGTGCCCAAGTGGGAATGGTAGTCCGTACCAAAGAATACGTCCATTATAGCATCATGCTTGCAAACAGCACCAAAAAAACCGCCCATGGTTTGTCTCCTCTTTTATTTATTAAGCTCTGCTGATATTGCGGCATCCTTCAAAAGCACCGCTTCTCCGTCCGCCTTGCGTTTTGATAAGAGCTTATTATATAATTCCTCATCACCTACTGCAATAATTTCAGCCGCTAAAAGTGCCGCGTTGGCACCGCCGTTAACGGCTACCGTTGCAACGGGAATCCCCGTAGGCATCTGCACCGTGGAAAGAAGTGCATCCATACCGTCAAAGCACGAGGATTTGCAAGGGATACCGATAACCGGCAACACCGTGTTTGCCGCTATGGCACCCGCAAGATGTGCCGCCATACCTGCGGCGGCTATTATTACACCGAAACCGTTTTTATATGCATTAACGGCAAAATCCTTTGCCTGCTCAGGCGTTCTGTGAGCCGAATACACGTGAACTTCAAAAGGAATATCCAAAGAAGCCAACATATCCGTAGCTTTTTTAATTATCGGCAGGTCACTGTCACTGCCCATAACTATTCCGACTTTTTTCATAAATCAAACCTCCTAATACAAAAAAGGGCACAAAATACCCTTAAAGCAGAGTAAATGTGCCCAGACGGTCGGCTTTTACGCTGCTGCTCCCATGTGGTAACTCCACTTCCGTCAGTTACAGCAGTATCAATTATCAATGTTATTCTATCAAAGCACGCGCTTTTTGTCAAGGCACTGTAGCTATTTATCTTGCTTTTGATTCACAATACAAGCAACGGTACACACCGTTTTCTTCATCCGTTAAAACGAACTTATGCTGCAGCTCCTGCTCGGTGGCAGTAACGCAACGGAAGTTGTCACAGCGGAGGTCGTCCCGATATTGCGGTTCTTCCTCTCTTTCGCTGTTTTCTTCCGCTTCTTTTAACAGCTTTAATATCAAAGCCATACGCATATATTTACCGTTAAGTGCCTGCTCAAAATACTTCGCTCTGGGGTCATCATCCACTGCGACGCTTATTTCGTTAACGCGGGGCAACGGATGAAGGATGCACATATCTTTTTTTGCATCTTTAAGCTTATCAGGTGTAAGTATAAAGCTGTTCTTTAAACACTCATATTCGTCGTCGTTGGCAAAGCGCTCTCTTTGAAGTCTGGTCATATAGAGAACGTCGATTTCACCCATAGCTTCCTCAAGGGAAGAAACCTGCTTATAAGGCATCCCCTTCTTTTCCAGCACGTCCTGTCTTATATAACTCGGAAGCGTTAGCTTTTCTGGCGCTATAAGTACGGTCTTTATTCCGGTGTAACGGGAAAGAGCAGATATTAAGGAATGAACCGTTCTGCCGTATTTCAAGTCACCGCAATAACCGATGGTCAAATCGTTAAGCCTACCCTTGCAACGATAAATCGTAAGTAAATCCGCCAAGGTTTGGGTAGGATGGTTATGACCTCCGTCACCCGCATTTATAACGGGAACCGTAGCATTTCTTGAAGCTACGTAAGGAGCGCCCTCCTTAAAATGACGCATAACCAAAATGTCCGCATAACAGCTGAGTATTTTTGCAGTATCCGCAACGCTCTCGCCCTTTACCGCGGAGGAACTGTTAGGTTCTGAAAAACCAAGCACACTGCCGCCCAGCTCGTACATAGCCGCTTCAAAACTGAGCCTTGTTCTTGTGGAAGGCTCGAAGAACAGGGTTGCAAGCTTTTTACCCTTGCACTTTTCCGAATATTTTTTAGGGTCAGCAATTATATCTATTGCCGTTTCCATAAGAGTGTCAAGCTCCTCAACGGAAAAATCATTTATACCAATAAGACTTCTCATATCTAATTAACCTATCCAGCTTTCATCAGAAGGATTGTTTCTAAAGGCGATCAAACGGCTTACGTCGTCAGCCTTTATATAGCCTTCTTCTGCGGCTACTTCTACTATCGTATCAAAATCGGTCAAGGATATATTCTTAACGTTAGCTTCCGCCATTCTGTCAAGACCTTTTTTCATACCGTAGGTAAAGATGCTTACGATACCGAGCACGTCCGCCTCAGCATCTCTGAGTGCGTTAACCACCTCAATAACACTGCCGCCGGTGGATATAAGGTCCTCTACTACGACAACCTTCTGTC
This sequence comes from Clostridia bacterium, assembly GCA_017397805.1. Classification (GTDB taxonomy): domain Bacteria; phylum Bacillota; class Clostridia; order Oscillospirales; family CAG-382; genus SIG636. The sequence goes on from JAFQHW010000041.1 coordinate 17,525, forward strand.
CCTTTTCAAGTCTGCCCTCGATTTGGTTTCCTCTGCCGTGGTCCTTTGCGCCTGAACGCACGTATCCCATAGGCATACCTAAAAGATGGCCTGTAATCGCCGCGTGTGCTATGCCTGCGGTAGAAGTGCCCATAAGAACTTCCGCATCGGGATAGTTTTCTTTAATAAGCTTTGCAAGGCCGTTTTCCACGTCATCTCTTACATCCGGTGCGGTAAGGGTTAATCTGTTATCGCAGTAAATGGGGCTTTTGATACCGCTTGCCCAAGTAAAGGGCTTATCGGGGCTTAAAAACACTGCTTTTATTTTAAGTAAATCCTTAGCTATTAATTTCTTCATCATTTTATCTCCTTAATCCACAAAATCTGCAAGGCATCTCTCGTAAGCTGCCACCGGATCGTCTGCCGCGGTTATGGGTCTGCCCACAACTATATAGTCAGAGCCTTCAATTTTTGCCTGTGCGGGGGTCATAACGCGCTTTTGGTCGCCCACGCTGTTATCCGCAAAACGCACACCGGGGGTTACCGTCAAGAAATTCACTCCGCATACGCCGTGTACCTTTTTTGCTTCAAGAGGAGAACATGCAACACCGTCAAGCCCTGCCGCTTTTGCCGTGGAAGCATAATGCATTACCACTTTGTCTATAGGCTCGCGGATAAGCAAATCTCTTTCCAAGCTTTCTTGGTCGGTGGAAGTAAGCTGTGTTACCGCGATAAGCAGAGGTCTTGTACCGTCAGCTCTCGTAAGTCCTTCAATAGCCGCCTCCATCATAGCCTTGGTGCCTGCGGCGTGAAGGTTACACATATCCACGTCCAGTCCCGAAAGCACCGCCATAGACTTTTTAACGGTATTGGGAATATCGTGAAGCTTTAAATCCAAGAATATTTTATGACCGCGCTTCTTGATTTCCTTAACTATCTGAGGACCTGCACCGTAAAACAACTCCATACCTATCTTTACAAAAGGCTTTTTTTCGCCGAATTTATCGAGAAACGCTATTACCTGTTCTGCGCTTGCAAAATCACAAGCAACTATTACATCTCTGCCCATTAATGTGCACCTCCGATAATCTCACTTAAATCGTTTATTCCGTATTTATCCATAACCGAAGGCAACTCCGCTATTATATCGCGGCAAATATAAGGGTTAACCAAATTAGCCGCGCCTATTTCAACGGCGGTAGCACCTGCCAACATCATCTCTATTACGTCCTCCGCAGAGGAAACACCACCCATGCCTACGACGGGTATATTAACAGCCTTTGAAACCTGATAAACCATTCTCAAAGCCACGGGGAATATGGCGCTTCCCGAAAAACCGCCCATGGTGTTAGCTATAATCGGGCGTTTGGTTTTAAGACTTATTCGCATACCCAAAAGAGTATTTATAAGGCTTATGCCGTCAGCACCCGCTTCCTCACAAGCTTTTGCAATGCTGACTATATCCGTAACGTTGGGAGAGAGCTTTATTATTATCGGCTTGTCCGTCACCGCTTTAACAGCCCTCGTAACCTCTGCCGCCGCCGAAGGGTCTGTACCGAAACTCATTCCGCCTCCGTGTACGTTGGGACAGCTTACGTTAACCTCAAACCAACCGATTTGGTCTTCGCCGTCAAGCTTTTCGACGGTATATGCATAATCATCCACGGAAAAACCGCTTACGTTTGCCATAACCTTTTTATTAAAGCATTGCTTCAGCTTAGGAAGCTCCTCTGATATAACCTTATCCACGCCCGGATTTTGCAATCCAACCGCATTTATCATACCGGCGGTACACTCCGCAATACGAGGAGTAGGATTGCCGAAGCGTGCATCCTTCGTCGTGCCCTTAAAGGAAAAGCTTCCAAGTACGTTTATATCGTAAAGCTCCGCAAACTCATATCCGTAGCCAAAGGTACCGCTGGCGGGAATGATTGGGTTATCAAGCTTTATTCCGCAAAGTTCAACACTCATTTTTCCCATATTATTTCCTCCTTAACGAGTACCGGACCTTCGCGGCATATACGCTTATTTCCGTAAAGAGTTTTGCAAGAGCACCCCATACACGCACCAAAGCCACATCCCATTCGTTCCTCAAAGCTAAACTGTCCGTCTGTGGAAGCGGCATTGTAAACCGCCTTTAGCATCGGTTCGGGACCACAAGTATAGATGTAGCTATAATCCAAGCCATCCATCGCATTGGTCACAAAGCCTTTTATGCCAAAGCTTCCGTCAACGGTGGTGACTATCACCTTGCAACCAAGCTTTTCGAACTCGTCTTTATAAAATATCTCTTTGTCATTGTTAAAACCCATTATAACCGTAGGCTTTTTACCCAATGCAACAAGCTTTCTGGCAAGCATATAAAGAGGCGGTACGCCAACCCCTCCGCCGATAAGCAACGGCTTATCACCGGATTTGGACAAATCGTATCCATTACCGAGACCCGTCAGAATATCAAGCTTGCCACTTTGCATTTTGCTCATTTGCTCAGTACCTACACCTACGACCTTGTATATTATGGTAAGTACGCCATTTTCGGCATCACAAACGGAAATAGGTCGTCTCAGATACAAACCGTCAAGCTGTATGTTAACAAACTGTCCGGGGGCAGTTATGGAAGATATATCGCCCTCAAGTAGCATACGGTAAACGTCTTTTGTAAGAGATATATTTTCAACTATGGAAAAAACGCTTTGCTTCATAAAAGCTCCTTTAAGAATCTATTGTGGATATACAAAGAGTGGTTTCTTCAAGTACGTCGAGGAGTACCTTAACCGTATCGAGAGCAGTAAATATGGTTACGTTGTTCTCAATAGCGGCACATCTAATTTCGTAGCCGTCACTGATTTGACCGCTGGAATTTAAATCGCGGGTATTAATTACGTAGGCTATATGACCTTGTCTTAAGGCATCGGGTATCTCGTTACTGCCATCGCCTATTTTGTTGAGCACGTGGGTACGAATGCCGTTGGCTTTCAAGAATTCAGCGGTACCCTTCGTTGCCTGAATATTAAAGCCCAAGTTATAGAATCTGCGGATAAGAGGAAGAGCCTCTTCTTTATCAGCATCGCAAATAGTGGCAAATACGGTACCGTAATTTTGCAAATGCATACCGGATGCCTGAAGTGCTTTATAAAGCGCACGGTTGAGCTTATTATCATAGCCTATCGCTTCGCCCGTTGATTTCATTTCGGGGGAAAGGTAGGCATCAAGACCTCTGATTTTATTGAACGAGAATACCGGCACTTTAACGTACCAACGCTGTTTTTCATCAGGATATATACCGAATATCCCCTGCTCTTTCAAGCTCTTACCCATGATAACTTCCGTGGCAATATCAGCCAAATTGTAACCCGTTGCCTTGGAAAGGAAGGGTACGGTTCTGGAAGAACGGGGGTTAACCTCGATTATATATACGTTTTCTTCTTTATCAACTATAAACTGTATATTGTAAAGACCTACTATACCGATGCCTAATCCCAACTTCTTGGCATACTGTAAAATTATACCCTTAACCTTGTCGGAAATACTGAAGGTGGGATATACGCTTATAGAGTCACCGCTGTGAACGCCCGTACGCTCTACAAGCTCCATAATACCGGGAACGAACACGTCGTTACCGTCACAAATTGCATCAACCTCTACTTCTTTACCCTCCAGATACTTATCAACGAGCACGGGTTTGTCCTCGTCTATCTCAACGGCATTTTTAAGGTAATAACGCAGCTGTTCTTCGGTGCCTACTATCTGCATCGCTCTGCCGCCCAAAACGAAGCTGGGACGAACAAGAACGGGGTATCCGATTTCAGCCGCCGCGCTTATACCGTCTTCTATATTCGTAACTGCCCTGCCTTTAGGCTGAGGAATATTCAAGCTCTTCAAAATCTTTTCAAAGCTATCTCTGTTCTCGGCTCTTTCAATAGCGTCACAGTCCGTACCGATTATCTTAACACCTCTCTTCATAAGCGGCTCAGCCAAATTGATAGCTGTTTGGCCGCCCAAGGAAGCTATAACTCCTTCGGGCTTTTCAAACTCAATTATATTCATTACGTCCTCTGCCGTAAGAGGCTCAAAGTAAAGCTTGTCTGCCGTTGTGTAGTCGGTAGAAACGGTTTCGGGATTGTTGTTGATTATAATGGCTTCGTAGCCTGTATTTTTGATTGTGGTTACGGCGTGAACAGTAGAGTAGTCGAATTCAACGCCCTGACCTATTCTTATGGGACCTGCACCTAAAACGATAAGCTTCTTTTTATCCGTTAATCGGGAAGCATTTTCGCCCGTATAGGAAGAATAGAAATAAGGGATGTACGCATTGGTGTGACAAGTGTCAACCATTTTGAACACGGGGAATATATTATTGGACTTACGGTACTCCCACACCTTAATTTCATCCACACCCCAAAGCTTTGCAATGTATTTATCACTAAAGCCTATCTTCTTTGCGGCGGTGAATACGTCTAAATCGTAGGGTTTAGCCTTGAGCTCCTCTTCCGCGTCAACTATTCTCTTCATCGCTTCCAAGAAATAGGGTGTTATTTTGGTTATATCGGCAACCACGTCGATGCCTACACCTTTACGGAACAGCTCGGAAATTGCAAATATGTTATCGTCCTTGAACACTTCTATATACTTTTTAAGCTCTTCTTCCGTATAAGAATCAAACTTAGGAAGGTGGAAATGGGATGCACCGATTTCCAAAGAGCGCACGGATTTGAGCAAGCACTCCTCAAGAGAAGAACCTATGCCCATAACCTCGCCCGTAGCCTTCATCTGCGTACCCAAAGCGTTGGAAGCGGAGGCGAACTTATCGAAGGGGAAACGAGGCAATTTGGCTACTACGTAGTCAAGCTTGGGTTCAAAAGCGGCAGTGGTATTGGCAACCGCTATTTCCTCAAGGGACATACCTACGGCTATCTTTGCGGTTACTCTTGCTATAGGATAACCGCTTGCCTTAGATGCTAGTGCGGAAGAACGGGAAACTCTGGGGTTAACCTCTATCAAATAATACTCACTGCTATTGGGATTAAGCGCAAATTGAACGTTACAGCCACCTTCTATCTTAAGCTCTCTTATAAGCTTTATGGCGCTGTCGTTAAGCATCTTCAAATCGTGGTCGTTAAGAGTAAGTATGGGTGCTACTACTATAGAGTCGCCGGTATGCACGCCAACGGGGTCCAAATTTTCCATACCGCATATAGTAATCGCGTTATCCTTTGAGTCGCGCATTACCTCAAACTCTATTTCCTTAAAGCCCTTAACACTCTTTTCTATAAGAACTTGGTGTACGGGCGAAAGCTTGAACGCATTAAGACCTATATCCACAAGCTCTTTTTCATTATTGGCAAAACCACCACCGGTGCCGCCCAAAGTGAAAGCAGGGCGAAGAACTACGGGATAACCGATTCTCTCAGCCGCCGCCTTTGCATCCTCAAGATCATAGGTGATTTCGGAAGGGATAGTAGGCTCGCCTATGGACTCGCAGAGTTCCTTAAACAACTCTCTGTCCTCTGCCCTTTCTATGCTGACACTGCTGGTACCCAAAAGCTCTACGTTACATTCTCTCAGAATGCCCTTCTTCTCAAGCTGAGTAGCTAAGTTAAGTCCGGTTTGACCGCCTATGCCGGGAAGGATGGCATCAGGTCTTTCGTATCTTAAGATCTTGGCGATATATTCAAGAGATAAAGGCTCCATATATACTTTATCAGCTATAGTGGTATCGGTCATTATCGTTGCAGGGTTAGAGTTGCAAAGTACAACCTCATAGCCTTCCTCTTTGAGAGCAAGACAAGCCTGTGTGCCGGCATAGTCAAACTCTGCCGCCTGACCGATAACTATAGGACCTGAGCCTATTATAAGTATTTTTTTAAGGTCTGTTCTTTTTGCCATATATATACCTCCTAATCGGTATTAGAAATTATAAACCGTATTGCCGTTATAAACGGTTGCTATGCATTTACCGTAAAGTTCCATCCCTTCAAACGGAGTAGCCTTACCCATAGACACAAACTCTTTTGGATCCACCTTGAAGCTATAGTCTAAATCCCAGACGGTACAATCGTTCCCCATAGGGATACCAAAACGCTTACGAGGATTGATCGCCATCAGCTCTATCAGCTTTTCAAGGCTTATTATCCCGGTTTTTACAAGCTTTGTGTACATAACGGGAAAAGCCGTTTCAAGTCCTACTATACCAAACGCACTGCCCGAAAGCCCTTTGGATTTTTCCTCGGCAGAATGGGGGGCGTGGTCCGTAGCGATCATATCTATGGTACCGTCAATTATGCCTTCGATAAGCGCTTCCCTATCTTCCTTGGAGCGCAAGGGCGGATTCATTTTAAATCTACCGTCTTCTTGCAAATCGCCGTCATCCATCACTAAATAGTGGGGTGCCGTTTCACAGCTTATATTAATGCCGTTTTTCTTCGCTTCTCTTATCAACGAAACGCTTTCCTTTGTGGAAATATGGCAAACGTGGTAAGCACAACCCGTTTCACCCACCAACTTTATATCTCTCTCGATAGGCAGATATTCGCTGGCGCTGCATATTCCCTTATGCCCGTGAGCTATTGCATAATCACCGTCGTGTATATAACCGCCCTTAAGCAAGGAATTCTCCTCGCAGTGAGCAACGATCATCATGCCCAGGGATTTAGCCTTTTCCATAGCTTCTTTCATTAAAGCCGAGGATTGAACGCCTCTGCCATCGTCGGAGAAAGCGATTACTTCCTTTGCCATAGCATCCATATCACTTAAAGCCTCACCCTTTTCGCCAAGGGTTATCGAACCGTAAGGGATAGTTTTTATAACAGAATCTTCCTTAATTAAATCCAGCTGAAGCTTTAAATTCTCATAATTATCGGGGACGGGATTTAAATTGGGCATTGTACACACCGCGGTATAACCGCCCCTTGCAGCTGCCATTGATCCGCTTTTTATGGTTTCTTTATATGAAAAACCCGGCTGACGGAAATGCACATGCACATCACAAAAGCCGGGGAAAACGACATATTTATTATAGGGAGCAAAAGTAGCCCCGGCAGAAAGAGCCGAAAGGGCTGAAGAAGCATCAAATACTTTTTCGTTAATTGCTTCAGCGTGTAACTTCATAGCCCTACTCCTTCAAAAAATAAGCCTCACCTATATGCGGCAAGACCTTTAAAATACAAGCACATACAATGTGCAGTAAATATAAACCTTACCAAAACACAGTGTCAAGCTTAATGTTATTTATCCTCAATATGTTATCACATAACGCTCATTCTGTCAACAACAAAAACATACAATTTTTTCTTAAAAAACAAATATATTTTACACACTACACCCATATAAAACCAAGCTGCTATAGGCGCACCCATAGCAGCTCGATATTAAGCTATTGTATTAGCCGGTTACACCGGTTCTTTCAATACCCTGAACAAGCTTCTTCTGTCCGAAGAGGAAGATTATTACGAGAGGTATCAAAATCAATATACCTACAGCGTTCTGAATAGCCAACGCGTAGTCGTTTGCTATCTGAGCGTAATCATCGAACCAACGAGTGGCGGTAGCGGTCTTTTGAACCTCGTCCAAAATCTGGTTGAAGAAAACGTAATCAGAGTTAGCGTAAAGCATCTTGGTATAAAACCTATCTGTCCACTGCCAAGAGAAGGAAAAGATGAAGATGGTTACCAACATAGGAATGGACATAGGAATTATTATCTTCCAGAAGGTACGCATAGTACCCGCACCGTCAACGTATGCTGCCTCTTCAAGCTCATCGGGAACGCCCTTGTAGAACTGACGCATCATAAAGATGTACAAGCCGTTTCTATATCCGATAGCACCGAAAGAGAGTAGCGCCATGGGCCAGTGAGAAGCGAAGATGGAATCAGAACCGGGGTTAAGAAGGTTAAGACCGGTGGAGATGTTCCATATTCTGAAATCCTGGAAGAAGAATCTCATGGTGGACTGCATGGTCTTGTGAGGTATAACGAGAGTTATAATTACACAAAGGAACAATATAGCCTTACCTTTGAAATTAAACTTGGAGAAGCCGTAGCCTACCAAAGCACAAGCAAGCATCTGAACAACACCGCAGAACAATGCAACCATACCGGTATTGAGAGTTGCTTCCAAGAAAGACGTTTCGTTCAAAATCATCTTATAAGTAGCCAAAGTAGGATACTTGGGAACAAGCTTTACAGTTACGTCAACAAAGTCTTCACCACTCATCAAGGAGGTAGAAATCTTTGAATAGTAAGGGAAAAGTATTACGTAAGAAATACCTATAAGTAAAGCATATCTGAAAAGTGCCCAGAAAAACTTCTTAGCTGCGAAAAGGGTAAGATATTTATATCTAAATCTCATCCAGCCGGACAAATTTTCATCAAGCTTAACGTTGTTTTTAGAAAAATTAGGTCTGTCAAAAGAATCCATTTATCTCTTCCCCCTTTCTTAATCTCTACGCTGATAGAATACATAAGCGGATATAATACCTGCAACTGCACCGATAATCAAGAGGATAACGATGAAGTACATCCAAGACATAGCCATCGCCAAAGAAAGATTGGTTGTACCTGCAGTCTCGTTAATCTCGGTTATGTATTTCATAACGTTGTTAGACTCGGTTGTAAACGCATCTATGATCGTGTAGATAGCGTTAACGAGTATCATAGGGCTTATCATGGGGAAGGTTATCTTCCAGAAGGTTTCCCAAGAAGATGCACCCTCTATATAAGCTGACTCGTAAATTGCGGGAGAAATCGACTGCAAACCTGCAAGGAATATAAGGAGCTGAACGCCGGAACGGTTGATAATGCCGTAAACGTTATTAACAAGATCCGTAACGTATTCAACCAAGCCCTGACCAACAGCCATATTCGCAAAGAAGCGCTGTACGTCGATTTGGCTGATTATCTCAGACCCTGCAGCTGCAGCCTGATCGCCTTCAGGAGTACCTACTGCACCCATGCTCTCCGTCATGGAATTTGCGGCTATGTCAATATACTCAATGATACCGGTAGAAACTATAACAGGGATAAAGAATATCGCTCTGAAAACACCTCTGCCGCGCATCTTTTGGTTTAATATGATAGCCAAGAACAATGAGAAGATTACTATTGCGGGAATGTCAAGCAACAATTCCAAAAGGTTTGTGCCCAACTCTTGCAAGAATCTAACGTCCTCGCCTATAAACGCGCTAACGTAGTTATTAAACCCTACGAAATTGTATTGTACGGGCTGTACGGTAGCATCAATCTCGCTGAAGCTGATCTTCAATGATTCAATAATCATGGGAAGATAGATGAACAAGAAACCAAGAAGGAACGGAAGCACGAATACGTAACCCATTCTCGCCCTTCTCTTTTCCAAGGACTTGGATTTACGACGCTTTGCGGGACAGGTTAAGGAAGCAACTGTAATTCTGTTTTTCATAATTCTCCTGCCTCCCTTACTCATTTGTTACAAGTGCGCCGTCTTTGAAAAGCAACACACCTGCAGCATCAACCGTATAAGTACCTTTATCGTGGAATGTGAACTCGGAATCACCGTAGTTAACAACCACAGAATAACCGTTATCATAAGTTACTTTAGCAACCTTATAATAATTATCAAGGAACTCATGCTTAACTATTTGGCTGTATCTAACGTTGCAAAGAACGTCGTTGATCTGATGATACGTGTTATAAATATCCTCAAGCCAAATGCTGTATCTTACAGAATAGTACACGGAATAAGTCTGATTGTTCTTCAAATCGGAAGTGTTCTGTACTGCTACTACGAAATAAGGAACAGCGCCGCTTTCGATCGTTTTAAGAACGGAAGACTGATAATCGCCTGCCAAGTTCAAAGCATTGCCGGAGAACTCAACAGAACCGTGAAGCAACATGCTGTAGAAAGGAATCTCTGTAGAAGTGTGTCTGAGCAGAGAATCTTCAAGAGGAACGTCGAGAATTAAATCAGCGTACTTAACGGCGAATATATTACCACCGGAAAGAAGCACGTTCTCGTTCTGCTCGCTTATCTTCTTAAGAAGTCTGTCAAGAAGAACCTTAGAGTCTTCTCTGTTAAGAGAATCATCTTCGTTAAAGTCGGAATTCAAGTACTGACCAAGGGTAGATACCGCTATGGAACCAACGTTATAATCCTTATATTCAGAATAGGTTTCGTCATAGAAATGCATCATTCTGTTGGTGGAAATAACGCCCTGAGTACTGTATTCATAACATTGGTAAACGGGGTTATAAACCTTTTTGTACGCTTTACGGTCATCGATGGTATGTGCCAAGTCCTCATCGGAATCAAATCCGTCAAACATACCGTCTACTCTTGAGAAAGTGAAATCGAAATCGGGATACAAGGAAACACCTTTTTCCTTACAATAAGCAACCAAGTCCTTAAAACCTTCCTCGCCACCGAGAACGTCTTCTACTTCAACACCGTTGGGAACGCTGTAGTCAAGACCGCCGTCCAACCAACCCTGAAGCTTGATAACTATATTGTCGATAGTATCGGAAACATCCTCACCCTGAAGTCTGTCAATGATGCCTGATTTAATATCGTCAAAGGTCGTAAGTGCTTGCATTGTAGAATAAGGAACACCAAGGAAGCTTTCGGTTATTTCTATAGCACCGAGGGTTTCGATAACAAGAGGAACGTCACCGTTTTCCTTGTCTTCAACAAGAGAAATCGTACCGTTATCCAACAAATACTTACGCAAGGTGTTAGCCATTGCGGAGTAGCTTGTATCTTCTTCATCGAGAATAAACAATCTAACCTTGTAATTGCGGGTGTACTTACGTTTTGCCTCAACGGTCCACATGGTAGAACCGCTGGAAATACCGCCGGAAAGGATATATTGGTCCTTAGGACGGGGGTTAAACTTAGTATATGCCTGCAGATAAGGATGTGCACTGGAAGCGCAGTTAACGGAAATATCCGCTAAGGATTCACCCTCTTCAACGTAGGCGATATAACCGGAAGCGATATCGCCCTTCTCTTCATCGGCAATAACCTCAGTCATACCGAATACGGGAAGTCTTGCTACCTCGTTGTTTGCGCCGGAGATGGTGGAGAAAGAATAGTCCGCACCGTAAGAGGTAGTTACAAGAGTAAAGGTCTTAGCCTTTGCATCTTGGAAATCGATTATCGCGCCGGAACCGTCGGGATAAAGCGCGAAACCTTCGTTGGTAGTATTACCTGCACCGCCGTAAGGAAGGAGGTATACGTCATCGAGCTGGAAGGAAGAAGAGTCAAATCGAATATTACCTGCGGAGCAACGAACTGCCATACCGTAATTATCGAAGGTGTATTCAACGGCGAGCTTAAAGGAAGCGGGTGCTTCTGTAGCTACCGTATAACCCGTTTCAGCATGGTCCTCATCCAACTGCTCATAGCTGTAATCGGTATATTCGGTAATCCAACGTTCCAAATCCTCAAGAACTTTACCTTTACCTGTCTTATAGTCGAAAAGGTAACAAGTACCAAGGCTTTCAACAGCCTTAACTATATAATCGGGCTGACCGTTTATATTTTCGGTTGTATAAGCCATGTACTTAGCTTCTGCTCTTTGAGAATAGAACTCATATTCACTGTCAGCGGGATAAGCAGTACGGAGACCGGCTTTTACTTGGTCCATTAAAGCAATGTACTTCTTTTCAGTTATAAAGAAAGGTACCAAATACTTTACTGCCTGTTCACCAACTGCATATTCAACTCTCGCACCGTTCTTAATACCTGATACTTTAATCTGGTTAAAAAGTGCGGATTCTTCAAAGCTGTAATACTTATCGGCAACACCGTTATCGGTGTATTCAATAATAAGCTGTGAATAAAGCTGAGCTTTAATGGAAGTAGAAGCAGACGTACTGCCTATTCCGTAAGGGTTAGTGGACCACTTGCCGCAATAGTCATAAATATAAGCTTCGTTACCATCAAAATCAAGGATTTTTTTCTCGGCATAATCGGGATGGATATCCATCTCACCGTCACCGTTTCTGTCAACTAACTTTAAGCATACGAGCTCGCCCGTGATATCATCAACATACAAGGCATAGCTATCAGCACCGTCGGCACCATCATACTTATAAATCAGCTTCATAGAAGGAATATAGCCGTTGATAACATCTGCGGTAGGACCGTCGGCATAAATACGCTCTTCTATGCTTGTGAAAGGTGCGTTCATATAAGCGCCTTCCAATTTATCCCATTTGTCTACCTCTTGCTCATCAGCAGCGGCAACGGAAAGCATTCCGCAAAAAGGGATACACAAAGCGAAAATCAACACAAAGGCAAGAGCTGCAAACAATCTATTAAGTTTCATATTACATCCCTACCTTTCCGTGAGTTTCTTTAAACTTTTTAATACCTTTACCTATGAAGACAAAGGCTGCAATAACAGCAACAACTGCTACTATCGTAATAATAAGTGTCAAGGGATCGGAGAAGAACTCTGCCATCGCCTCTGTACTGCCTCTCATCTTCAGTTCTACGAAAATAGTATAGATGAAGGAAGTGATCTTCTGGATAAGACTGGTAAACAGAATACCGATGAACATTACGAACGCCATACAAACGATACTACCGAGGATAGTAATCAAGTTCTTAAACAACGCATAGTCGTGAATAACCATTACGCCAAAGAACAACAGCATAAACGTCCAAATAAATCCGAAGGTCGTAAGAAGGTTTACAAGACCCTGTTCATCAAGTACCGTAACGTTAGAGAACAAAACTGACGGGAATATAGTCAAAGGCAAAGGAAGTAATGAATAACAAGTGGTTATATAAACGTCCTTCAAGCTACCTTCACCGTCGAACAGAGTGGTAAGACACCAGTTGGAAATAACCCAAAGTGCAACGGGTAACAAGAGTGACAGCAACGTCATCGTTATGCTGGACGTTTCATCATAAGGGTTGTACAAATAACCTTGACCCATAGATTGATAAACAAACGCCAATGCGGTTATCGCCAAGATAACGGTTGCACCCTTTATAGAACCACGTTTTTCATGCTTCAAATCCCAGAAACCGTCGAAGGGGTGCGTAAGGATATGGAAAGCATAGAAAACTTCTTCCTTGATGGTCCTCTTTTCTTTGTAAACCATGCCCTTCTTATTAACCTTGCCAACGTATCCCAAGAACTTAGCAAGTACAACGAAGAAAGCAACTACGATTATAGGAATAAGATATACCCATTTTTCAATCCACTGCTTACGCAAAGCGGCGTATGCAACGGAATAGTTTTCGGTATCGTATGCCAACATACAATACTTCATAGACTCTTCATACTTACCTTCACGGTACAAGCTCTGAGCTATACCTATATAAGCACTGTCGTAATTGTTGTTGTGCTGAAGTATGCTCTTGTAATACTCAACGGACAAGTCATAATTCTGATCCAAGGTGTTCTGCAAAGCAGCCGCAACCAAATCACCGTATTCTGTTCTTTCGTAAACAGTGATGATGTTAAGGTCGCTGAGAACTAAAATCTTGGTACCCTGATATGCGATAGCGTTGAAGGTTGTACCCTGACCTATCTGTTCACCTTTATCACCGAATGCGAACAACAAGTTACCGTTGTTATCGTAGGTGAATATACGGCTGCGCTTTTGGTCAATAATGCTCCACATACCGGAAGGCCCAAGGGCAACGTCAACAACAACGGAAGCACCGGAAACCGTATTTTCAGCTGTTACGATTGTATTAACGTCTACCTCACCGGAAGGAGGATAGAAGCCGTTACGTCTCATAACGTCGCTACCGTTGGGGTTAAGCTTCTTAACGGGAGCGTAGTTTGCGGATTTATCGCGGTTGGTAATCGCATCCTGCTGTGATTTAGCATCAATAGAGGATGTAGTAACGTAAAGGAAGCCTTCAGAGTCGATAGTGATGTTATTGTACTCTGTAGGAACGAACTTTTCACCTGCGGCTATCTGTTCTTCGGAAAGGAAGAGAGAACGCCACAAAATGGTAAATGCGTTATAGGAAACCTTTTGAGGACCGATGAAGTTGTTAAACGAGCCGTCTCTGTTAAGAGAGATAACACCGTAGTTTGTGCTCTGAGAAACAACGTACACACGGCCTGCTTGGTCAGCCGCAACAGCTATAGGAGTATAAATGCTGTTAGCGGGCATTACGTCACTGCTGGGTTCGGGAACTATGTCAATGAAATTACCGAGTTTATCAAATATAACTATACGCTTATTCTTGGTATCAGCTACGTAAATCTCTGTATCGGACACATACAAACCTGTAGGACCGGACAAAGAGTCCTCTACGCCCTCGTTATTAACGAAAGTGCTGATGACAAACTTCAAAACGTAATTCTTGTCAAGAACCTTTACGTCGTTCTTTATGGAGTCGGAAAGATAAACGTTCTCTTCCTCGTCCGTACAAACGTCCTCTATTGAACCGAAAGCTACGTCGTCGGCGGTATAGAGACTGTTTGCATTAGGGTTCTCACCTGCTTCGAACTTTTTCAAAACAGAATTTGCAGTAATAAGCTCTGTTGAAACGTAAGCGTGAGGACTCTGTACCATCTTACCGTTTACGTCGTAAGTGTAAGTGGTATAAGGAACTGCCGCACTTGCGGATATGCTACCAAGAAGCATAACAACACAAAACGACATTGCTAAAAAACTTAATAATCGCTTTTTCATGTTATCCTCCTTAAATTAGTCCTTCATACCCGAAGTAGACATCGTTTCAATTACATTACTCTGTGTAATTATAAATACTATAATAGGAACTATCATCGTTACAACGGTAGAAGCAGCAGAAGCACCTGCTCTTGCTATACCTGCGGATACAACCTGGCTTATAGCATAGTTGAAGGTCTTAAGTTCCTCACTGTAAATGTACGTGCTGGAACCGCTGTTCCACAAACCGTTGAATGCGAATATGATAAGTGTTACCCACGCGGGCTTAACCATAGGCATTGCAATCTTCCAGAAGATCTTCATTTCGCTGGCGCCCTCAAGTCGTGCAGACTCAAGAACGGGGTCAGATACTGAAGTTTCCATAAACTGCTTCATAAGGTACAAGCCGTATGTAGTACACCATGCGGGAACTATAATTGCCCAATAGGTATCAATCATGCCGAAAATAGACATGGTAATGAAGTTTGTGATACCGGTAACGGTAGAGTTAAACATCAAAGAGTAAACAACTATTTTGAAGAAGAACTTTCTACCGGGAAATGCAATCTTTGCCAATGCGTATGCCGCCAAAGAGGAGAAAAGCACGTTACCTGCAGTACCTATTACCGAAATAAACACTGTGTTGAATATATAACGGGAGAAAGGAACCCAAGCATCGCCCAGCATACGGAACAAGTCTGTGTAGTTCTTAGCCGTAGGGTTTTCAACGAAAACTCTGGGAGGGAAACGCCACAACTCGTCAAGAGGCTTTAAGGACTGGGAAATAGCATAAACCATAGGGAAAATCATTATAACGCCGAACAGTGCGAGAAAGAAGAATATACCCGCATCGCCGCCTGCAGAACGGTTCAAACGCTTTGGTTTGTCGCCCTTCTTTTGTGCTCTGGTTAATGTTTTTGCCATAACTTATCAGGTACCCACCTTTCTCAACATCTTTGTTACAAGTGCGTTCGCACCAACCATCATCATAAACAAGATGGTTGCAATTGCAGAAGCGTAACCCATCTCGAAACGGGATCCGCCGTAGTCCTGCAAATGGTGCATTATGGTATGCACGCAATAATCGGGGCTGGGGAAGCCAACCAAAGCCGTAATAACGGCACCGAAGCCGAAGGAGTTGGTTATTGCCAATATAGCACCGAGCATAAGCTGAGGCTTCATGGTAGGTAAAGTTATGTACCAAAGCTCTTGGAAACGGTGCTTGATACCGTCAACCGCACCCGCTTCGTACAAGGACTTATCAACAACTTGAAAACCTGCGATAAAGGTAAGGAAGGACGTACCAAGGCTGGTCCACAATGCAACTACTATTACCAACGGGAAAATATAGTCGGTATCCTGGAACCACAGTATAGGCGAGTTAATGAAGCCTAACTGCATAAGCCAAGAGTTAACAAGACCGTATTGGTCGCCGGAGAACAACAGTGTCCAAATCAAGTATACGTTACCTGCAATAGAGGGAGCGTAGAATATAAGTGTTACAAACGCTCTGAGCTTAGGCTTAAGCTCGTTAATGAACCAAGCGATAAACAGAGAAAGCAAGTAAGACACGGGACCGGTGATACATGCAAATATAAAGGTGTTTTTGATTGACAGAAGGAAAATATCATCGTCAAGGAAAAGCCTTATATAATTGTCAAACCATATGAAATCGGGAAACTCAAGCATATTAAAGGTAGTAAAACTTAAAACGACCGATAATAGCACGGGTACTACAGTGAAAGTGAAAAATAGAAGGAAGAAGGGTGCGATCATGAGATAAGCAACCTTATGCTTTTTCATTTCTATCCAAGTCCACTGGAGCTTTGATTTGTCTCTTCTAAGCACTGGCTGCTCAGATATAGTCTTTTGTTCCATATTAAATCTCCTTGAATATTTTTTAAAAAAGCATCATCCTCAATTATCCAGAGGGTAGTCTTCAGCTGTAGGCAAGTTGAACTCTTCCCTCTTACGAGAAAGCTCTGCATTAATCGTGGTTATATAAGACTGAAGTTTTTCAACAGGCTCGTCATCGTCGTTATAAACGCCCAAGAAAGCGAACTGTGCATAACGTGCAATAATATAACCGCCGGGAAACTCAGGTGTACATGTTACGCTCTTAAACTGAGCGGAAAGGTTATCATACTCGCTCTTAGACCAAGGCATGGAGTAAAGAGCTTCCATGTTTGCCGTGTTCTGCTTTGCGGAGGGGCCAAGCAATGCTTCCATCTCGTTACCGTAGCTGCTCTGTGCATCTGCACCTGACCACCACTGCATAAATACATAGGAAGCAAACTCATTACCTCTCTCCTCAACGGAGCGAAGCATCATCATGGTTGTAACGGTACCAACCGTGGTATTATTAATTATACCGGTAGTTTCGTCGATTGTACCGGGAAGCGGAGTGAACTCCCACATACCGTTAATTTCAGGTGCGAATACGATAAGCTGATTGTATGCTGTGTAGTCTGCAACTGCTATAGGCATTTCGCCGGAACGGAAACGGTTTGCAAAGTCATATGTTACGGGGAAATCATACATCGTATAAAGCTGACAAACATCCTCGAAACAAGCAAGCGCCGTTTCATCATCCAAGTTAATTGTCATACCGTCTGTCTTAGGTATTGCATTGCCCTCGTCGTCGTAGTAAATATTGCCGGATTCTTCCAACTTCTTACGATATTCTTCATTATTTAAATATGCATCGTAGTTACCTTGGTCGTACATAGTGATGCCCTGCTGGTACATCCAAATAGTAGAACCGGTTACACCGTTGGGGAAACCAATCTCAAGCTTGTTAGACTGGAGGGTATAAATCATCTGATAGAAATCATCCCAAGTGTTGGGAACCTTCAAATCAAGCTCTGCCAAAATGTCTTTTCTGTAGAACATCATATAGAAAGACATATTTTCGGGGATGCCGTACATCTTACCGTAAAGTGTAAGAGGAACGGAAGCTTGAGGGGTAAAGCGTTGCTTAACTTCGTCTATTCTATCTACACGCCAATCGAGCTCACCGTCAGCAGTGTACAATATATTGCCATCATTATCTTTATAGTAATTGCTGTATACGGAGTCATCTGCGTAAGCAGAGAAGTCGTTAAAGTTATAACCCTTTACGTCGTCTTCGGGACCGTACTCCGTTGTGTCGTTAAGAGCCATTACCGCAGAACGGATAGCGTAGTTAATGGCTTCAGTCTGTGCGTTACCCAAAGCAACGTCAGGACCGGTGCCTGCCAACGTAGAGGGAAGCAACGTGCCCGCTGCAACGAGCTTAACCTTAATGTCAATGCCCGGATACATGGCCGTAAACTTATCGTCCACAAGGTTTCTCAATATGGAAGCCTGGTCACGACCGGTTGTAACCCAAACCTCAACAGTATGTGCAGAGTCAGCAACAACTGCAACTGTTTCGGAAGTACTGCTTATAGAAGTATAATCTATAAAGAAGGACATTATAAACTTAAGGATTTCTTGCCAAAGTTCCTTAAAGAAACCTGCCTCCGCTTCGGGGATCTCATCAGAGGGAGACATAACCTTTATGTAGTCTATGTTGAGGGGCTGGTTCTGAGTTTGGGTAAGCCAAGTACCCAAAGAACCGCTTTGAGTTTTAAGGTCGTCCATCAAAGAAGCTATCTTTGCGGGAGAGTTACCCATCTGGCTAACGGTATATGCAACCTTTTCCAAAGTTACGGAGTGGTCGCCGGGGCCCATTGCAGCAACAAGTTGATCGTAAATCTTATAAAGATTATCAGCTTCTATTCTAAGACCTCTTACAACTTCGGGAAGCGTACGCTCAAAGCTGTAGTCACGATATTCATCAGGGTCGGGACCTGTGATCATGAGTATTTTTCTATAATAAGAGTTAATGTTGTTAAGGGAAACAGATACGTCGCTGAGAAGTTCAGCCATTTCGCCGAGAACAACTTCAAATCTGAGAGTGTAGGTATGGTCAGCTTCCAAATAGAATTTGAAATCGGTTTTTCCGTCGGTAAGAGAACCGGTATGCCATACGTCACTATAATCAAAGCGGAGAGCCGCAGCTTCTGCAAAAGGAAGCTCACCGTCTATGTACAATCTTCTGGATACGAATACGCCGGAATAGAAGTCCTGAATAGAACGGGGAACAATATTGTAAAAGCCCGTTTCGGGAACGGTCACCTGCCATTCGATCCATTGGCCTACGTACTGCCATTTATCGCCGCCGATCTCGTTAAGGATGGTGCAAGAAACGTCCTGAGGTTCCGTATATGCGGAAGTTCTGTCGCTGGTCTGATAAATGGTGTTGGAAGAAGTCTTGTAAGAATCTTCACCTTGGATAGTAACAGCAACACCGGAGGATACGTCCTTTGCGTCCTTATGTGCTTCGAGATACTCTTCATAAGTAGGTGCTGTTTCAACAGGAACGAAAGCAATTCTTGAATAAGCAATAGGCTCTCTTATAGCGTCAAGAGTTACGGTGTGCTTACCTGCCTCAAAATAAAACATAAGAGGCTCGGATGCGTAACCGGTAGAGTCATATACGTTAGTGGAAACCCATTCGGAGAACAAAACCTTGTCGGGCTTCTTCTCGTTACCGTTGCCGTCCTTGAGGAAAAGTGTTTCGCCTTTTTTCTTTGCTTCGGACAAAGCTGCGAAATACTCATCCGTGTTGGAATAAACGTCTTCGCCGTTAATCCTGTAAGAATCAAGCCAGGTGCGCTGAAATTCAACGGAACGTGCTTCTTTGTAAGGAATAGCACCATCGATAAGAACTTTTCTCTCAATTGCAGAGTTCTTAGCGCTTATCATGTCAAGCTTAGCACCGCACTTTTCGCATTTCGTTTCCGTAGCGGATACGTCGTCACGCTTTTCAGCAGTAGCGTAAAGCGCATGACCGTCGTCACAGCTATCAGAGGGATAGAAATATACGTTGCCGGTGTAATAACCGATGTTAAGCCAATAAAAACCGGTTTGACTAACTTCGAAGTTAAAAGTTACTTCGCCGTCATCACCAACGATCAACGCACTGAAACTTTCACCGTTTACGCCTAAAACGCCGGGAAAGTCCTTTGCGTTCTCAAAATATTCAACCGTTGCATCGTGATTCTTTTCATCAAGGCAAGTTGCCATATCAATCACAATTTCTTCGGTTACATTCTTATCCTGAGAATAAGAATTAACGTTTAGATAGTCAGAATAAGAAGTAGATGAAAGCTCATCTTTTATGTCTGACAAATCTGTCCTAACCATAGAATCCGGAAGCTCCATGGTTTCGGAATCATCATTAGTAGCGCTTGCGTTTCCGACAGAGCCAAAGCCTGTTAAAAGCATAACAAGCATTAGCATAAACACAAACACTCTTTTGGGCTTAGAAGTTACTCTCGCCATTCCAACATTCCTCCTGAACAATTACTGTATAATATTACATCATACAAATACATGCTTTATATTAGCAGATTTAGTAATCCTTGTCAAGCTTTCATACATATATATGCAGAGCAAAAATCAAGGCTTGTTTCACAAAATGCGTTTGTTAATTGTTTGTTCACAGTTGGTTATTTTTGAAGTAATGCTCAAGTCAGAAAAGACGACGATAACGTTAAGCATTTTTACAACAATGAAATACCCCCTTTTATTCAGCAAAAAAAGCCGATTGGACTGTTTTTTGGACGAGATGATAGGTTTTAACCCCACTTATTCAAACTATAACAAGACAATAAAGTGTATTTTAGCCATCAAAAATGCGCAGAGTTCAATCTCTGCCTCCTCAGCATTTTGCACTATTTTGTGTATTCTGTTTTGTTTCATTTTTACAAAACCACCTGTATCGAAACGAAAAGCAAAAAAAGATGCACAAAACATTTGTTCGCGCATCTTTTTTCGATATTTTTAATCATTATTCGCTTTAAAAACCGAAACTACGTAGTATCCGCAATTAGTACCGGAAATCGAATAATTCCAATCAGAGCTATCTGACGGAACGGGAATTTGCGTGTTTGCACCCTCGTCTGCCTTAATGGCATAGATCTCATAATCCTTGCCGTTCGCATCCTTTATCTTTGCTCTGTTGTTCTCATCCGTTCTTTCGATCAAATAGTCCAAATAATCCTCAAGCACCCATTGATTCACGTGAATATACGCCGAATGCGGTATGCCCACGTATCTAAAATGGGTACTCTCTGCAAACGCCTGAGTTCTGTCCTCTTCCCCTTCGGGATAACGAAGAACGAACCCGTATTTCCAACAGTTATCCACAAACCACTCGTAGGTGCCCTTCCCCATCGTACCGTTAGAAGGAGGGTAAACCACCAAATTAAAAGCAAGTCCCGTTTGGTGCTCACTTTGTCCACCGGCTTGCATGTAAGGAAGCTCGGAGCGGTCGGCGGTGGTTGCATCGGCATCGTATTCGCTTTGCTGTTCAGCAACACTGACATAAGCTTTAGAAAGCATCATCGTGCTCAGATCCACTCTTGTATCCTTATAAAAGCCATCGAGCATGCTAAACAAAGCGTCTATAGTTTCCTGCCTCAGCTCCAACGAAGTCGTGCTTAGTACAAAATTTTTGTTAGCTGCAACCTTCTTGGAATACACGTTAACCAAAAACTCATCAATATCCGTTTTAAATTCATGATCTTGGTTTACAAGCAACAGCTCACCTTCGCTCACTTTATCGTTGCTTACGGATAACATTTGGAAATCAATTTTCTCGCCAACGTTTTGCGGAGTGGAGGTTACATCCGATGAGTTGTTACTCTCTTCACCATCCTCTTCGGGATCTGTAACGTCTATTACAGGTTTGCTGTTACCCGACGAAGTTCCGTCGCGCTCACTATCGCCCGTAACGGAGAAAACAACTATAAGCGTTATCGTGAGAACAAGCACAAGCACCGCGATTATGGCAAACTTCTCAAATTCATACATTTTATTCTTATTTTTCAAATTTGAAGACATACCATACCTCCTATTTCGAAATTCCAAAATTCTATTGGGGCGGGCTAATATTTAAGCCCGCCCCTTTATAAGCTAAATAATTATTCAGCCATCTTCTTTAACTTAGCGTACTTAGCCTTTGCATTTTCTTCTGCCTTGTTGAAGAGAACCTCTGCTCTTTCAGGGAAAGCTCTGCCAAGTGTGCTGTAACGGTTTTCACCCTTGATAAATTCTTGATAATCGCTTGTAGGCTCCTTAGAATCAAGAACGAAGGGGTTAGCGCCTTCTGCGGTACGACGAGGATCGTAACGGAAGGTATGCCAGTAACCTGCCTCAACAGCCTTCTTCATTTCTAACTGAGAATTCTGCATACCGCCCTTAAGACCGTGCATTTCGCAAGGAGCGTAACCGATTATAAGGGAAGGACCGGGATAAGACTCAGCCTCAGTGAGAGCCTTGAGAGTTTGGTTCATATCAGAACCCATTGCGATCTGTGCAACGTATACGTAACCGTAGGACATAGCAATCTGAGCAAGATCCTTCTTGCCGATTGCCTTACCAGCAGCTGCAAACTGTGCAACCTGACCGATGTTGGAAGCCTTGGAAGCCTGACCGCCGGTGTTGGAGTAAACCTCGGTATCAAATACCATAATGTTTACGTCTTCGCCGGAAGCGATAACGTGGTCAAGACCGCCGAAGCCTATATCATAAGCCCAACCGTCGCCGCCGAATATCCATACGGACTTCTTGGAGAGATAGTCCTTACCGGCAAGGATCTTGTCCTTAAGCTCGTTCTTGCATTCGCAAGCTTCAAGCATAGCAACCATTGCGTTGGTAGCTTCAACGTTAGCCTTACCGTCATTAACGGTATCAAGATAGTTCTTAACGATAGCCTTCTTGTCTTCGTCTTCCATCTGAGCGTAGAATTCCTTTACGTAGGAGATAAGTCTGTCACGGATAGTCTTCTGACCGATAGCCATACCAAGACCGTGTTCAGCGTTATCTTCAAACAAGGAGTTAGCCCATGCAGGACCGCGGCCGCTTTCCTTATTTACGGTATAAGGAGTTGCGGGTGCGGAACCGCCCCAAATGGAGGAACAGCCCGTTGCGTTGGAGATATACATTCTCTCACCGAACAACTGGGTTATAAGGCGTGCATAAGAAGTCTCAGCACAGCCTGCGCAGGAGCCGGAGAACTCAAGCAGAGGCTGCTTGAACTGACTGCCCTTAACGGTGTTGTTAATAAGTTCAGGCTTTTCGGATACGTTTGCTACTGCATAGTCAAATACTGCCTGCTGATCAAGCTGAGAAGCCTGAGAAGTCATTTCTATAGCAAGGGCGGGTGCTGCGATTTCAGCTGCTCTCTTAACTGCCTTCTTAGCATCATCGGGGAATTCCTCAGTAGCTGCCTTCATA
This sequence comes from Clostridia bacterium, assembly GCA_017397805.1. GTDB lineage: Bacteria > Bacillota > Clostridia > Oscillospirales > CAG-382 > SIG636. The sequence goes on from JAFQHW010000041.1 coordinate 40,450, forward strand.
GCCTTATCAAGAGCGTTCTTGGATACGGGGCAAGCCTTAACGCAGAGTGTACAACCCATACAGTCAAGAGGAGAAATAGCCATCGTGAATTTGTAATCTGTCTTAATTACGGGCTTTGCCGTATACTTAGTAGCTGCAGGAGCTGCTGCTGCTTCAGCCTCGGTAAGAGCGAAGGGACGAATAGTTGCGTGAGGGCATACGAAAGCACAGTTGTTACACTGGATACAGTTTTCAGGATGCCATACGGGAACGGAAACTGCAACGCCTCTCTTCTCGTAAGCGGAAGAACCCTGAGGGAAGGTACCGTCTGCATGCTTAACGAATGCGGATACGGGAAGCGCATCGCCTCTCATAGCGCCTACAGGCTTAGCTATGTTGTTAACAAAGCTTACAAGGTCAGATCTCGTGCCTGTAGCGGGAGCCTTAGGTGCATCGTCTGCACAGTTTGCCCACTCAGCGGGAACGTCAATCTTAACGTAAGCATCACTGCCTGCCTCAATTGCGTTGTAGTTAAGGTCAACGATAGCCTGACCCTTCTTGATGTAAGACTTGTAAGCCATCTTCTTCATGTACTCGATAGCGTCTTCCTTGGGAAGAATGCCTGCGAGGGAAAAGAATGCAGACTGAAGAACGGTGTTCTTAACCTTTGCATTGCCTATTCTCTTGATAGCAATACCGGTACCGTCTATTACGTAAAAGTTGATGTTATTCTTTGCGATATACTGCTTAACAGCCGCGGGGAGCTTGCTGTCAAGTTCTTCTGCCGTCCAAGCGCAGTCAAGGAGGAAAGTGCCGCCGGGCTTAACGTCTTGAACTATATCATACTGATGCAAATAAGCGTTGTTATGACAAGCAACGAAATTTGCCTTATTTACATAATAAGGAGACTTGATGGGCTTATCACCGAAACGAAGGTGAGATATGGTAAGGCCGCTGGTCTTCTTAGAGTCGTACTGGAAGTATGCCTGGATATACTTATCGGTATGGTCACCGATGATCTTGATGGAATTCTTGTTAGCACCAACGGTACCGTCGCCGCCAAGACCCCAGAACTTGCAGGAGATAGTACCTTCTGCGCTGGTATCGGGAGCGGGCTTCTCTTCAAGAGAAAGACCGGTAACGTCATCTACTATACCGATAGTAAAGCCGTTCTTAGGCTCGTCCTTTGCAAGATTGTCATAAATTGCAAAGATAGAAGAAGGAGGAGTATCCTTAGAACCGAGACCGTATCTGCCGCCAACCACAGTAGCCTTAACGCCCTGAGTTGCAAAAGCGGTAACAACGTCAAGATAAAGGGGTTCGCCGAGGGAACCGGGTTCCTTGGTTCTGTCAAGAACAGCAACCTTCTTAACAGTCTTGGGAAGTGCCGCAACGAGCTTGTCTGCTCTGAAGGGACGGTAAAGTCTAACTTTAATAAGACCAACCTTTTCGCCCTGTGCGTTCATATAATCGATAACTTCTTCTGCTACGTCGCAGATAGAGCCCATAGCGATAATAACTCTGTCAGCATCGGGAGCACCGTAGTAGTTAAACAACTGATAATCGGTACCGATCTTTGCGTTAACCTGCTTCATGTAATCTTCAACTATGTCGGGAATTGCATCGTAGTAGGTGTTGCAAGCTTCACGGTGCTGGAAGAATATATCACCGTTCTCAGCGGAACCGCGAAGTACGGGATGTTCGGGATTAATAGCGCGAGCGCGGAATTCCTCAACAGCCTTATAATCGATCATGTCTGCCAAATCTTTATAATCCCATGCTTCAATCTTCTGAATCTCGTGAGAAGTACGGAAACCGTCGAAGAAATTAAGGAAAGGAACTCTACCCTTAATGGTAGAAAGGTGAGCAACCGCACCTAAGTCCATAATCTCCTGAGGATTGGACTCAGCGAGCATAGCAAAGCCTGTCTGACGGCAAGCATATACGTCGGAATGATCGCCAAAAATGTTAAGAGCGTGAGAAGCTACACAGCGAGCAGATACGTGGATAACGCAAGGAAGAAGCTCGCCTGCGATTTTATACATATTGGGTATCATCAAAAGAAGACCCTGAGAAGCAGTATAGGTAGTTGTTAAAGCGCCGGCTGCAAGAGAACCGTGAACGGCACCTGCTGCGCCTGCTTCGGACTGCATTTCAACGATCTTAACGTTGTCGTTAAAAAGATTCTTAGCGGGTTCGCCAAAAATATTCTTGTTAGATGCAGACCATGTGTCTGTAACCTCAGCCATGGGGCTGGAAGGGGTGATGGGGTAGATGGCAGCTACCTCGGTAAACGCATAAGAGACATGCGCCGCCGCGGTATTACCATCCATAGAAATTTTCTTTCTAAGCATTTTAAATACCTCCGTATAATTTTCTTTTTTATTATAGCACTAATTTAGCCAACTGTAAATAACTATTTTCATTTTTTCTGCAATTTTCGGTAAATTTTATTTGCGTTTTGTCATTATGTTAACTTTTAGTGAGAATAAAGTATTGCAATATGTAAAATTTGTGCTATAATATACAAGGTATAATTTTTTGTGAACGTTGGAGGTATGCATGGTCAAAATTGTTTGTTCTGCGGCAGTTAACGGAATTGACGGATTTTTGGTTTCCGTCGAATGTGTTTACGCCTCTAACGTAAGAGAGAAAATGGAAATTATAGGCTTACCCGATACCGCTATAAGAGAAGCGGAAGGAAGAGTGAGAGCTGCTGCCGCAAGCTGCAACTTACCCATTATGCACGGGTTGCTTACGGTCAATCTTGCGCCCGCCTCCCAAAAGAAAGAGGGCACGGGGTTTGACTTGCCCATTTTGCTTTCCGTTCTCGATACCGACAAATTGGGGAGCATAAATTTAGGCGGCAAATGTTTTGTGGGCGAGCTTTCGCTGACAGGCGAGATAAAGCCTGTTTGCGGCGTACTTTCCATGGCATTGGCGGCTAAGGAACTGGGGTTCAGGGAGATATTCGTACCCTACGACAATGCTGCAGAAGCATCTATCGCCCGCGGAATAAACGTTATCCCCGTAAGAAACCTTAAAGAGCTGATGAACCATTTAAAGGGAATAGAAACGATCGAGCCTAAAAAGCTCTCCATGAAAGAACTGCAAGAAATTGCCGCCCTTGATACGTTGGATTTTTGTGACGTCAAGGGACAGGACGATGCAAAATTCGCCTTGGAAATAGCGGCGGCAGGCTTCCATAACGTTCTTATGATAGGCCCTCCCGGTTCCGGTAAGAGTATGTTGGCAAAAAGACTGCCCTCCATTATGCCGAGGATGACTCTTAACGACGCCATCGAAAGCACGAGGATACACTCGGTTGCGGGAACGTTACCAAGCAATACGCCTCTTATCACTTCCCGCCCCTTCCGTTCGCCTCACCACACCGTATCGGCGGCAGGCTTGGCGGGCGGCGGTAAGTACCCCTTGCCCGGAGAGATCTCCTTGGCACATAACGGTGTTCTTTTCTTGGATGAGTTTCCCGAATTTGACAAAACGACCACCGAAATACTCAGACAGCCCATGGAAGACGGAAAAGTTACGATTACGAGAGTCAGCGGCAGAGTTACGTACCCTTGTAATTTTATGTTGGTAGCCGCCATGAACCCGTGCAAATGCGGATATTACGGTCATTTGACAAAGGCGTGTATTTGTTCACCCGCCGCAAGGCTTTCTTACATGAACAAAATATCGGGCCCTTTGCTTGACAGAATAGATATACAAATAGAAGTGCAGTCTTTGGAATTTGCAACTTTGTCTTCCGAGTCGGGTGCCGAGAAAAGCGCAGATATAAGACAACGAGTATCAGCCGCAAGAGCTTATGCGGCAAAACGCTTTGAGTTCGAAACGGTAAACGGGAAGCCACTGCTTTTCAATTCTCAAATGCAGGCAGAACACGTTAAGCGTTTCTGTATGCCTACACAAAAAGGTATAGAATTGCTAAAGAAAGCATACGATTCATTAGGCTTGTCTGCAAGAGGCTATGATAAAATATTAAAGCTTGCCCGTACCGTTGCGGATTTTGACAACAGCGAAATGCTTACAGAAGACCACATATTGTTAGCTATACAGCTTAGAACCTTGGATAGAAATTATTGGGGAAAATAAAGCGTATTTTCAGCAAATTGAAATAATATGTTTACATAAAGTGCTCATTTTGATATGTGGGAAATGTGGAAAAAATGCGGATAAAACCCGCAAAGCGTAGCGTTTTCGCGGTTTGTTTTGCAAATCAAGAAGAAGAAATCCACATTTTTGTGTGGGAAAGCCTGTTTTTTCCACATTATGTTATCTGGATTATTGAGGAAATAGATTTATGGATTACGAAGGCAAATACTTCCCCGACGAGGACGAAGAAGAGTTAAGCGAAAGTAGAAAGAAAAGAAAAAAAGTTATCAAATACAGCTTTTACGGCTTAGTTGCCTTGGTTTATATAGTTGCTTTCAGCGTATTGTTCAGCAACTGTGAGCCAAACAGCTACAAAGAACTTAAATTTTCCGCGGAAGCTCAGACACTTTACCGACAAAGTCCCGAAGATTTTACGGTGTATGAAATGTATCCGTCAATTTTCATGAACTATGACGGTAGCGTGCAAATAGCGGGTGTGTTTTATTCACCTACGGCCAAGGAGTTGGAAATAGGCTTTAAGTATAACAAAAAGCTTGTTACCGACAAGGGCGAACCAAAGTTCAGCCTGATCGACACTAACGGCAACAGCTATGAAATGAGCGTCAACTCCACCGACAAAAGCGGCAGATATTTATACGCCCGTATCTCTTATAAAGGCGTAGAATTAAACCTTAATGAAAACGTATATATAAACCCCGATTATTCCGACGAGGCAGAAGGCGAGGGTGAAGCTTACGACACTTTCAAATGCAGTTTGCTTATTGAATACTCCGACAGGGATGAGTCGGAAGAACTCGTTATCTTCAACAGCAAAACGGCTATAGAGCTTTCGAAATACGCAGATTGATTCATTTAGGAGCTGAATTCTGTTATGGTATATTTTAAAAAGGCTTTAGCCAGCGTTACTGCGTTGGCGCTTACCTTTTCGATCCATTCGGCAAACTTTTACTTCTATAATAAAAGCGATATGGATACCGCAAGCGCCGCAACCCACTCTCAAAACGTCACAAAGATCAACGACCAAACGTTGGACTATCTTTTTCCGTACGTAGAGGTGGAAAAACCTATAATACCCGATACAAGCAAACCCGATGACGAAAGCAGCGGTAGTACCGATTCTTCGGATGTGCCCGCAAACATGACCTATTCCAACGCCGAGTTTGCCGTTTTCAAGGGTACGTATCTTGAAGAAACCGCCGATGCGGGTGAAAGCTATTTTAATGACGTTTTGTTTTGCGGTGACAGCCTTACATACGCCTTGGGGTTGGACAGCCGATACCTTAAAAGCCACGACGTTGTTGCCTGGGGCGGTCTTGGTGTTTATGACTATCTTGATTATACAAGCAACCCTTCGTATAATCAGTCAGAGGAGCTTAAATCTCCTATGGAATGGATAAGCGAATTAAATCCCTCTCTTATGTACATTATGTTGGGAACAAACGGAATCGCCATATGGTCCAACGAAATGCATATAGAGTATTACCGCAGAATGCTTGCAAGGATTACTGCCGCGCTCCCTAATACAGACATCGTTTTGGTTGGCATCCCCGCTTGGGCTTCGTTCAAGAATACAGAAACCTTTAACGGACAAAAGGTTGACAACTTCAACATGATGCTTTTGGAGCTGGCTCACGAAAAAGGACTGTATTATCTGAACTTCGGCGACGTTACCAGAGATGAAACGGGCAACTTCAGGCAAGACCTTTGCGGCTCTGACGGAATCCATTGGCAGGATTCCTGCAAAAAGCTTTATTTAAACTATATAAGAACGCATAGCATAAAGAAATAACGCAATAAATATCCGGAGGTTGAAAAGTGGAAAATATAGTAATGCCATACCGCATAAGAAAAAGAATACCTAAATTGGTAGTGTTTACCGTTATCGGTATTATCATGCTTATTCTTGCGCTTTTGTGCCTGTTTTCACCTTTTATTTCCGCTTTTGACGGTGTTTTTTCACCATTAATGCAAAAGATATATACCATCATAGGCGGCGTATGCACCCCTTTCTTTTTGTTTTTTGTATTCTTCTCTTTGTTAAATATGATTTCCCCTACCGATGCAATCGTTATAACCGAAAAGGGATTTTATGAAAGAACGATGGCTGACGGCGGCGTTGGATTTATCCCAACTAAAGCCATAGTATCTCTGAAAGTTTTCGGCAACAAAAAGAAGCAGTTTTTAGGCATAAAATTAGACGATAAATATTTAGATAAATTAGGCAAAACAAAAGCGGCAAAAAGAGAGCTTAAAAGCAACGTTGAATCCGGAATGCCCGCTATAATAATAAGAGATTGCGATATAAGCATTTCAATAAAAGAGCTTTTAGACGTGATGCTAAAGTTCTTCGGATCACAAGAAAACGCAGAAGCAGACATCCCTTCATCCGAAGAACTTTCAACTGCAGATAACATCGATCAGGCCGAAGATAAAGAAAGCGAAGAAGCAATTTCCGAGTCTTATGAAGACATAGCAAATATATATATAGCCGTAGGAGACGAAGATAAAAAACACGATAATAACACGGCTGCGGGAGCTTTAAATGACGGAGAACCCTCGGCTGACGATTCGCCGGAAAGCATTTCCATACAGGCTTCCAAAAAGCCGCAACTAACAAGCATTGATGAATTCTTGTCCCATATTTTGCAAATACCCAAGTCTGACGATGCTCCCGGGGACGGTAAATGAAAAGCAACGGTCTAATCGTACTGTTGGTTATCGCTTTGGCGATTGTTATATGCTTTGCGGTCTGGACTTTTTCGGGATATGACGATTCAACGGACAAGCATTCCGACGAATCTTCGGATGATATCGGAGAACACAGCGAAGCTTTGTCTTTTGAGGATGAAAAGCAAACGATTTCTGCGGAAGAAACATCCGAAGTCACTAAACCCGAAATCAGCGAATCCTCAGAAGACGTTGCCGCTGAAGAAAGCAGCACCGTAACAAAAGAGCCGCATAGAGAATTTTTGTTAGATAAATACAAAAACACGCTTGATGAAGGCATATACAAGCTTACCATAACCAAGCAACGGCAAGTTGGCGGCTTATCTCTGCCTGTGGTAACGCGGATTTGGGTCGGTGACGGCTATATAAGCATAACGGAAGCTGAAACCCATAATATTTCCACCGAAATTTTTATAAATAATGACGGTGCGTATTTTCTCAACACCTCTGATAATACCGCTCAACTTTTACCGACAAACGCGGTGGAGATCACTAAAATATCACTTGACGACCTTGCTTTTATTGAGGAAGGAAGCGTAAACATTAGCTCCGTCACTTACAGTTATGAGCGTTACAAAAACGCTGACGGAGAGATTGCGGATTTTCTGTTTTCTGACGGAGAGCTGAAAAAAGTTAAGCGATATAAAAGCGGCGACGAATACGAGCTTGTCGGGCTTGAAATAAGCGATGATATAAGCGACGGAAGAAACACATTACCGGATAATTTAATAATTACGGATAAAAGATAAAATAAGCAAAAACGGAGAATAATTATGTTGAACAACCCACTAATAGCCTTTGCAAACTCTTACGATATGCAGATTGAAGACGAATACGCTTTCGGCAAAATCGGAAATTATTTGGTTTCCGTGTATAGCAACGGCTCGAAGAAAACGGCTCATATAAGCTGTTGCTTACCTACAGAGGACAGCGACGAAGAAGGCGAGTTTAATACGTTTAAGCTTTCTGCCGAGATTAACAAGCTTATTGATTCGGGGATAATCGCACTTAAAGACTTTGAGTTGCGTTGCGACGCCGTTGTTTTTTCTACCGGCGCTGAGCTTAAAGACTTTGACAAAGCAGTTACCGCCGTCACAGAACTTTTAGCGGAAAGCGGTGTAGGCGGCACAGAATTCTGCATAGACTGCGGATGCACCGTAGGCGAAAACGCAAAGTTCGTTATCGAAGACAGCAACGCCCACGTTATGTGTGGCAACTGTGCTGAGGTTTATTTGGAAAAGATAAGTGCCGAAAACGCCAAAAAGACCGAAAGCAAATACTTAAAAGGTACGATATTTGCAAGCTTAGGTGGATTGCTCGGACTTATTATCAGTACCTTGGCATTTTGGATTTTTATACCAACGGGTGAGTTTTTGATATTCGATTCCACACTTATACTCAGCGCCGCTTTCGGCAGTGTGATAACCGTATTATCTTTCTTGTTTTACCGCATCTTTACGGGCAGAAAATACTTGGAGCGAATACTCCCCTGCCTTTTGGTGTCTGTATTTATGTCATCTGTAGGTGTATATGCCGCATCCGTGATCTTGTACGCGAAGACGATGTCAGCGACCACCCTTTCCGCGCTCTCACGCGCCTTTTCCACCATCGCACTTTCTCCTTTTAAGGACCCCTATTTCAAAGCTGACTTTACAAGCCATATATTCTACTGTATGGTAGTGATTATTATAGTCGTTCTTATTTACTCCATAGTCTTCGAGGACAGACGCAAGACCAACTTAAAGGTTGTGCCCTGCGCGGCTTCGGCTATAGCAGATTTCTCTTCAGAAGAGCTTAACGAAGAGCTTTCAGAAGAAGTGGAAGAGGAAGAAGCTTCCGAAGAATAGCATAATTTAAGGGCCGTTTAAGTATATTGACGTATCTTTTTGTCGGAGGGATAAGTATGCGTGTATTGATTGTTGAAGATGAACAACGTATTGCTAACGCCTTGGGCAGAATGATGGAGGACTGCAAGTACGCCTGTGACGTAACATACGACGGACTTGACGGTTATTTGTATGCCGAAAGCGGCATTTACGACGTAATTGTTTTAGACATTATGTTGCCGCGCATGAGTGGTATAGAAATAGTAAAAAGACTCAGAAGCAAAAAAATAAGCACGCCGGTGCTTATGCTGACCGCCAAAAGCGAAACCGAGGATAAGGTAAAAGGACTTGACAGCGGTGCCGACGACTATATGACGAAGCCCTTTTCGAAAGAGGAGCTTTTGGCAAGAGTGCGGGCTTTGGCGCGCCGCCAAGGGGACGTTATTCTTGACGAGTTGACCTTTGAAGATATAACCCTTAATCTGTCCAGCTACACCTTGAACCGCGGTGAAAAATCCATACACTTGGGACTTAAAGAGTTTGAGATTTTAAAAATACTGATGTCAAACCCCAAAGGGATAACCCAAAAAGAAGATCTTATCACCAAGGTTTGGGGATACGATTCCGATGCTGAAGACAATAACGTAGAGGTATATATCTCGTTTATTCGCAAAAAGCTAAACTTCTTGGGTACAAAAGTCGTTATAAGTACTGCCAGAAAAATCGGTTACTATTTGGAGGTCGCAACTTGATTGCAAGGTTAAGGATCAAATTTTCCGTTATAATTTTGCTTATCGCAACGTTTATAATGTTTTTGGCTTTTTACAGCAATTACGCCATCATAAGGGACGCATTTTACGCCCAGAGCATGAACCTGTTAAACCATGCCGTTGAGACCGGTCATTGCGATAAAAGCAAAACGTTTTTACTTATAGTTGACTCAACCGGTATTGAACAACAAATAGGCTACGAAAGAAACGATGCAAAAGAGCTGGCGGCGATTGCTCAAAGATCAAAGGAAAACGTAGGTGAAATAAAGGATAAGGAGCTGCGATTCCTAAAAAAGGACCTTCAAAACGGCACTTTGATTGCTTTTACAAGCACTGCCGCCGAAACAACCGCCTTGGATAACATGACCAAGTATGCTACAAAAATTATAACAGCCGTAGTCATAATTTTCTTCGGCTTAGCTCTGTTTTTAGCCTATTACACCACCAAGCCGGTAAGCGAATCCATCAAAAAGCAAAAGCAGTTGTTTGCCGATGCATCTCACGAGCTGAAGACACCCATTACCGCCATCCTTGCTTCATCGGATATTCTCCTTTCGGGTGATATTAGCGAGGATAACAGAAATTGGCTGAATGGCATAAAAACTTCTGCAGAGGATATGTCCTATTTAATAAACGATATGCTCAGCATCGCCAATTCCGACAGCGAAAAGCAAAAATTGAAGATGGAGTGTGTCGATCTTTCCGAGCTTGTAACGTCTGCGTGCCTTAACTTTGAAGCAGTGTTTTTCGAAGCAGGCAAAAGATTTGATTACGATACCGATGACGGTATCTATATTGAAGGCAACGCAAACTCTCTTAAACAGCTTATCAAAATTTTTCTTGATAATGCCGGCAAGTACTCTAACCTTGGCGGCAACATTTTCTTGAGCTTAAAACGTCGGTATGATAAGACTTTGCTTACTGTATACAACAGCGGCGACCCTATCCCGAACGACGAGCTGCACAAGATTTTTGAGCGATTCTACAGGGTTGACAAAGCAAGGACGGTAAAAAACGGTTCGGGATTGGGACTTTCCATTGCAAAACGCATTGCAGAAGATCACGGAACGAGAATCGGTGTTTCAAGCAACGACAGCGGCACCTGCTTCTTTATTGAGTTCAAGAACGTAAAACCGAAGAATATATGACGACAAAAAAGGATGGCTATACTACCATCCTTTTTAATATTGGCTTTGATGTTTACAAACTTACAGACTCGATAAGGTGACTTATGTACTCCTTATAGCCTTTCTTGGAAGCGATATGCTTATTCATCTCAAAAAGCATGCTGGGGGAGATTTCCTTTACCTGTTCGGGACTTAGCTTACCCTTATACAAATTATCAAGAGTTACGGAATATGACATTTCCATAGATACTATATCGTTACCTCTTGCACAGATAATATCGTTAGTATCGCCCATAAGCAAACTGTTAACGGCTGCGGCACCCATCTGCGTTGCCAAAACTCTGTCCCTAAGAGTAGGAGAGCCGCCGCGCTGAATATAACCCAAAATGGAAAGGCGCGTTTCTATGCCCGTTTCTTCTTCTATACGAGCCACTAAGTTAGGGCCGTAATCCTTACCCATACCCTCGCAAATTATGATGATGAAGTTGCGTTTTCCGTTTAGGCGTGCAATCTTCATTTTTGCTATCATTGCATCGATATCAAAGGGATTTTCTTTCACGATAGCCGCGATTGCGCCTACGGACAGAGCAGTTTGAAGGGCTATATCCCCTGCTTCTCTGCCCATAACCTCTATTACGTTACAGCGCGAATGACTTTCGCCGGTGTCACGGATTTTGTCTATCAGCTCAACTACGGTATTCATAGCAGTATCAAAACCGATCGTAACGTCGGTAGCTGCAATATCGTTATCTATAGTGCCGGGCACGCCCACGCAAGGGATGCCTTCCTCTGCCAAATCGTTGGCTCCTCTGAAGGTACCGTCACCACCGATAGCAACTATGCCGTCAATATTTTTAGCACGGCACATATCAGCCGCTTGCTTAACGCCTTCGGCAGTCTTGAATCTTTCACTTCTGGCAGTATACAACATAGTGCCGCCGCGGTTGATTATATAAGAAACGTCTCGCTCGGACAAATTAACCATCTTGTCGTCAAGCAATCCCTTGTAGCCGTTCATGATCCCAACCACTTCAAGGTTGTGTGCAAGAGCAGTTCTTGTAACGGCACGGACTGCGGCATTCATACCGGGAGCGTCACCGCCCGACGTTAAAACACCTATTCTTTTTATCTCTTTTTTAGCCATAGATAAATCCCCCTTAAATTCCTATCAAAAACAAAAAAGAAAACTCAAACTATTGAATTCACTTTTTTATTTTTGATACGGCGGCAGGAAATAACTCCTGCCGCCGATTTTCATTAATGTGCGAGATTAATACTTAGGACGAGCGATGTAACCGGTATGAAGGATTTCATGCGCCTTGTGGCTGCCGGGTTCCTTAAAGTATTCATCGTAAATTGCCTTAACGTCTTCGTTCTCGTGAGAGAGTCTAACGGGAAGCTGTCTGTCATCTTCATAAAGAGCAGCACCGCGAACGGCTCTAAGGTCAACGAAGTTACGAACAGATGCAGGCTGGATGGGCTGACCGCCGCCGTTTACACAGCCGCCGGGACAAGCCATGATTTCGATGAAGTCATAGGACTTCTCACCACTCTTAACAGATTCAAGAAGCTTCTTAGCATTGGAAAGACCGCTTGCAACTGCAACCTTGATTTCGTTGCCTGCCAAGTTGTAGGTAGCTTCCTTTATACCTTCGATACCGCGAACTTCTTTGAGCTCAACGTCAGGAAGTTCAACACCTAAAAGCTTTATAGCTGCGGTTCTGAGAGCCGCTTCCATAACGCCGCCGGTAGCACCGAAAATAGTACCTGCGCCACTGCCGAGACCGAAGGGCTTATCAAACTCTTCGTCGGGAAGCTGGTTGAACATAATACCGCACTTCTTGATCATACGAGCAAGTTCTCTTGTGGTGATAGCGGCATCAATATCGGGAAGGCCTTTAACTGCACTGTGGTCAACACGTTCTGCTTCGAACTTCTTAGCGGTACAAGGCATAACGCTTACTACGAATATATCCTTAGGATCGATACCCATCTTCTCTGCATAATAAGTCTTAGCAACGGCACCGAACATACCTTGAGGAGACTTACAGCTGGAAAGGTTGGGAATCATATCGGGATGATAGTGCTCACAATACTTGATCCAACCGGGGGAACAAGAAGTGATAAGAGGAAGCTTTTCTCTCTTGAGGTATCTGTTAAGGAATTCTGTACCCTCTTCCATGATGGTAAGGTCAGCGCTGAAGTTGGTATCAAATACACCGTCAAAGCCAAGACGCTTCAAAGCGGCAACCATCTTACCGGTAACGATCGTGCCTATAGGCATACCAAACTCTTCACCGAGAGCAACTCTGATAGAAGGAGCGGTCTGAACGATTACGTGTTTTGTGGGATCATTAAGAGCCGCAAATACCTTATCGGTATCGTCTCTTTCGGTAAGAGCGCCTGTAGGACAAACGTTGATACACTGACCGCAGGAAACGCAAGCTACGTCGCCCAAGTCTGCTTCGAAAGCGCAACCGATATGGGTCTTAAAGCCTCTTTCATTTGCGCCGATAACGGCAACAGCCTGAAGCTTGGAGCAAACTGCGGAGCAACGACGGCAGAGGATACACTTATTGTTGTTTCTAATCATATGAGAAGCAGAAGCATCAATATCGTACTTCTCAACGGTACCGTCAAACTTACCCTCGTCCTCTATGCCGTACTCGTTACAAAGAGTCTGAAGCTCGCAATTGCCGGAGCGTACGCAAGAGAGACACTTTCTGTCGTGTACGGAAAGTATGAGTTTAAGCGTTGTTTTTCTGGATTCTATAACCGCAGGAGAGTTTGTGAATATTTCGGAGCCTTCTCTAAGCTCGGAAACGGGATATACGCAAGCAGCAACGAGAGATCTCGCGCCCTTGACTTCCACAACGCAGATACGGCAAGCACCGATCTCGTTTACGTCCTTGAGCCAGCAGAGTGTAGGTATATAAACACCGACAGTACGGCAAGCCTCAAGTAACGTTAAATTATTGGGAACGGAATATTCTTTACCGTTAATGATTAATTTTTTCATTTCCATTATCCGTATCCTCCTACATCTTAACTATTGCGCCGAACTTACAAGTTTCGATACAAGCGCCGCACTTGATACACTTAGCGGTATCAATGCTGTGAACCTGCTTAACCGCACCGGAGATAGCACCTACGGGGCACTTTCTTGCACAAGCGGTACAACCCTTACACTTATCTGCGATAATAACGTAGGAAAGCAGATCCTTACATACACCGGAGGGGCACTTCTTATCAACTACGTGTGCTACGTACTCATCACGGAAGTGACGAAGAGTAGAAAGCACGGGGTTAGGAGCTGTCTGACCAAGACCGCAGAGAGAGTTGTTCTTGATGTAGTAGCAAAGCTTTTCCATCTCGTCCAAATCTTCAAGGGTGCCGTTGCCGGAAGTAATCTTTTCAAGCATTTCGTAAAGACGCTTTGTACCGATACGGCAAGGTGTACATTTACCGCAGGATTCATCAACGGTAAATTCAAGGAAGAATTTAGCTATATCAACCATACAGTTGTCTTCATCCATTACGATAAGACCACCGGAGCCCATCATTGCGCCAAGCTCTATAAGGGTGTTATAGTCAATTGCAACATCGAGGTGTTCAGAAGGGATACAACCGCCGGAAGGACCGCCAATCTGAGCTGCCTTAAACTTCTTGCCGTTGGGAATGCCGCCGCCGATCTCTTCAATAACGGTGCGGAGAGGAGTACCGATGGGAACTTCTACAAGAACGGTATTGTTTATCTTACCGCCGAGAGCAAATACCTTTGTACCGTGGCTGCCCTCGTTACCGATAGACTTAAACCATTCAGCACCGTTGTTGATAATTTGAGCTATGTTAGCATAGGTTTCAACGTTGTTGAGGATGGTAGGCTTCTGGAACAAGCCCTTGAGTGCAGGAAAAGGAGGACGAGGTCTGGGCTCGCCGCGCTTACCTTCGATAGAAGTCATAAGTGCTGTTTCCTCACCGCAAACGAATGCGCCTGCGCCAAGTCTTATGCCTATATCAAAATCGAAGCCCTTGCCGAAAATATTCTTACCGAGAAGGCCGTATTCTCTTGCCTGCTTTATAGCTATCTCAAGTCTTTCAACAGCTATGGGATACTCAGCTCTTATGTAGATATAACCCTGGTTTGCGCCGATAGCATAGCCTGCGATAGCCATTGCTTCAAGTACTGCATGGGGGTCGCCTTCCAAGATGGAACGGTCCATAAACGCACCGGGGTCACCTTCGTCTGCGTTACAGCAAACGTACTTCTGGTCAGCCTGATTTGCTGCAGCAAACTTCCACTTAAGACCTGTGGGGAAGCCGGCTCCGCCTCTGCCGCGAAGACCACTGTCCAAAACGATATCGATTACCTGTTGGGGAGTATATTCATCAAGACACTTTGCAAGTGCTGCGTAACCGTCGTAAGCGATATACTCATCAATAGATTCGGGATTGATTACACCGCAGTTGCGAAGAGCAACTCTCATTTGCTTACGGTAGAAATCGGTATGATTGAGGGACTTAATGGAATCGCCTTCAACGGTCTCCTTATAAAGCAATCTCTTAACAGGTCTACCCTTAATAAGATGCTCGTTAACGATCTCTTCCATATCCTCAGGCTTAACTTCGGAATAGAAGCAACCTTCGGGATAAACTATCATAATAGGGCCGATTGCACAAAGACCGAAGCAACCGGTTTTTATTATCTTTATTTCCTCTTCGAGGGCGTTCTTTTTAAGCTCCGCTTCAAGAGCTTCTATAACTGCGCCGCTGCCGGAAGAAGTACAACCGGTACCGCCGCAGATAAGTATATGTGAACGATACATTATTTTCGCTCCTCCTTATAATTTAGACTGACCGATGGTATACTCATCAACTACGTTGCCGTTAACGAGATGCTCGTTAACAACTCTTGCAACCTTATCGGGGGTCATCTTAACGTAAGTAACCTTTTCTTCGTTACCAACGTAAACCTCAACTACGGGCTCGTACTGACAAATGCCGATACAACCGGTTTGAGAAATAGCAACGTTGTTAAGACCGCGTCTTGCGATTTCATCCGTGAAAGCCTTCATAACGGGCTTTGCACCTGCGGCAATACCGCAAGTTGCCATGCCTATAACTACTCTTGCAGAAGCATTGTCATCATTTCTTATGCCCATTTTGCTTTGCATTTTTTCTTTTAAAGCCTTAAGTTCTTCCAAACTTTTCATTTCTACAAATCCTTTCAGAATAATTCAATGGTTTGAGTTTTCTTTGAGATATTCTTCAACAAAGGCCGCAACGGCAGGCTCGTTAAGAGCAATATCCTCTCCCAAAATCTCACGCACCTCCATGGTGGTAAAGATAAATTCTTTATCATCTTTGACGGAAGTAAATTTAAAATCAATATCAGGATTAAGGGTGACAAGGCATGATATTGTGGAACAAATATCGCCAAGAGGCATACAGTCTATACTGTCCGTATGATACTCGGCCCTCACCAAGGTGCCTTTGCCTACTTGTGATTCGATAAGAAAGCTACCGCCCGTTTGCTCAGCCGTTTGCTTTAAAAACGGAAGACCTAACCCAACTTTTCTCGTGGTGCGTGTGGTAAAAAACGGATCACACACATTCCTTACGGTGTCTTCATCCATCCCGCATCCGTTATCTTTGATTGATAAAACCAACAAAGCTCTTTTGGTATCCTCTATTGCGGATATTTCAATAAGCTTCGCACCTGCGGAAACGGAGTTTTGCGCTACATCCAAAATATTCAAAGAAAGTTCGTGCATAGTTTAATACTTAGCAAGAATATCGTCCAGATCCTTAACGGTAAGTCTGCCGTAAACGTCCTCGTTGATAGTGATAACGGGAGCAAGACCGCAAGCGCCTACGCAACGGCAAGCTTCAAGAGAGAACTTACCATCGGGAGTGCAACCACCGCCGGAGATACCAAGCTTCTGCTGAAGTGAATCGTACAAATCGCCGGCACCTTTTACGTAGCATGCAGTACCAAGGCAAACGGAAATTCTGTAGTCGCCCTTGGGATTAATCGAGAAGAGAGAATAGAACGTTACTACGCCGTAAACCTCTTCCAGCGGCACGTTAAGACCTTCTGCTACATCAATCTGAACCTCAAGAGGCAGATATCCGTAAATCTCTTGTGCCTTTTTAAGCACTTGAACAAGTGCACCGGGAACATCCTTGTACTCCTCAATAATGGCACAAAGCTGTTCTTTCTGCTCAGGTGTGCCCTTGAAAGGCAATGTCTCGAGCTTGTTCTTCATTGGTGTTAAAACCTCCTTAAAGCATATATTTGAATTTTGCTTTTTTCTAACCAGTTAATTATACCATACATATAGTGTATTCGTCAATATTCAAAAGCTACTAATTTCGATTTTTTATAAGAATAAATAAGTATTTTTTACACATTTTAAGCGTCACTTGCCGTTTTTAAGATATTCGAACACGGAGGCGGCGCTTCTGTCTTTTGTTTTTATCACAGAGCACTTATGCGCTTCTGCAATTGTAAGTAAATCGTGAGCGTCAGAGCTCTTTACGAAGCTTAGAAAGGAGAATCTTTCCTTGTATCGGTCTTCGGGTGCGTTTGGCGTTATCTCTGCTCTGCTAAAGCCCATATCTTCATCGATATTACCCAAAACACCCAACACGCCGTTTGAATGGCGGTCAATATGAGCCAGCGTTGCAACACCGCCGTATTCTTCTGCCAAACCCGCCACGTCATAAAGTCCTATTTCCGTAGCAAGGATAAGCAGATCAGGCTCCTCCCCCACCACGTTATCCATACTGTCCATAAAATACTGATTTCCGTAAATATCCGCTCTGTTTTTAATAGGCATACGCTTGGACGATACGTAACCGTCAAAAGCTTCTGCCTTTTCGATGGTGGGAAAAATCACGGTTACGTGTATTTCTTCCGCGGTAGTCAACTCCATACCCGGCAAAACTATAAGCCCGTTTTCTGCCCCTACAGCCATGGTTGACCTGCAATTACCGCAAGTGTTGTGGTCGGTAAGCGCAATTACGTCCAGTCCGTTAAGAAGTGACATGTTTACGATATTATTGGGTGTCATATCATCGTCACCGCAAGGCGACAAGCAAGAATGGATATGAAAATCACAATTTAGAAGTGCCATAATTATATTCCGCTTTTTAAAAGCTTATCTATCTTTACGGACAAGGTATAGCTGTCTTCCGAGCTGCCGTACAAAGCTATATCCTCAATCTGTGCCCTGCTCAGCAAATTTTCATCGGGTTTTACGCCTTCCACCAAAACGATGCAAGCTACGTCGCGCAATACCGCCACTGCCGCCACGTTAACGTTATTCATAACGGTCATCCAAGCGCATCCGCTTTCAGCCTTGCCCATTACCCAGCTGAGAAGGTCGCCGCAATAACCGCATTCAACGTTTTTTTCCTCGCCTTTGTTAAATATTTCCAATCCCAAGGATGTTGCCAACGCCTCGTTACTTATCATCCATTACCTCCGCATTTTTCTTATCGGTCACAGTCTTAAATACGCACTCCTCAATGGTAGCGTTGCCGCAAACGATATCTTCGGCCAAAGCTCGACAGGTAGGTGCACCGCAAGCACCGCAATCAAGACCGGGCAGCATAGATTCAATCGCCTTAAGGCGGCGCATTTTTCTCATTGCTTCCTCACGGTTCTCGTCCAGCCTGAATATGGTCTCAAACTGCAGATTTTGCTCCCAAAACATATTGGTGGCATCGCTTATTCCTCGGTTTAACATAAGCGGCAAATATCTTCTGAGGGCCGATATTCTGGACCTTGCCACAAAGGGATTTGCTACGTTCAGCACGCCGCCCACGCAACCGCCGGGACAAGCGCTAAGCTCTACAAACTCCGTATCGGGAAGCTTGCCGTCCTCTATTTCCTCAAGAACCTTTATTACGTTTTCCATGCCGTCGGCATATATATAATTATCCGTCAAAAGGCCTGCACACTCGCCGCCGCTTTGCGCCCAATTTATACCTACGATGCCTGAACGCATAAGCTGTTCGGGAACGTCAACCTTTTTTAATGCCGCCAACAGCCTTACGTAAACGTCGTTAACGGAGAACACGCCGTCAATAAGAGATTTAGTTCCTCCTACGGGACTTTTGCAAGAGGTAACCTTTGCAGGGCAAGGTGAAATAAAAAATATACCGATTTTTTCAGGCGGCAATCTCGTTTCTCTTACAGCCTCATCTTTAGCCATTTGTGCCGCTATGTGTATAGGCTCGGTTATGGGAAGAACGCTGTTGCATAAATCGGGAAATCTAACCTTAATAAGTCTCAAAATAGCGGTGCAAGCAGAGCTGATTATAGGCCCGTCGGTACAAGCCCTAAGCTGATTAAGACTCTCGCGGGTGAGATGTGACACCTTTTCTGCCGCGGTCGATACCTCAAACACGCTGTCAAAGCCGATGTTTTTAAGTGCAGTCAATATGTAATTTATATCATCAACCAAAAACTGACCGTAAAGGGACGGAGGTGCCAAAACAACCTTGTACTCAAAATTGTTTATCATCTCAAAATCGTCACATATCGCCTTTTTTGCCCTATTATGGCATATCCTTATACAAGCACCGCAGTCAATACAGCGCTCGGTTATGATCTTAGCCTTACCTTCTCTTACACGGATCGCCTCCGTGGGACAGTGTTTCATGCAATTGATACACCCCTTACACTTGTCCTTATCAAGGGTAACGGAATGAAATACTCTGTCCATCAAGATACTCTCCTTTCGGAAACATTAGGAATTATAAACCTTCATATAAACGGTCGTGCCTACTCCTAACTCTGTTTCGATTTTAAACTCGTCACAATACTTTTTCATATTGGGAAGGCCCATGCCTGCGCCAAAGCCTAACGCTCTTATTCTATCGGGTGCCGTGGAATAACCCTCAGACATGGCAAGCTCGATATCTTCGATACCGGGTCCCTTATCTGCGAGAACTATACTTACACAGTCATCGGAAACTTCAACGGTTGCAATACCGCCGTTAGCGTGGATCACCATATTGATCTCGCCCTCGTACATGGCAATAGATACTTTTTTTATCAGATCACCGGAAAAACCCAACATTTTCAGATTTTTCTTAACGTCTGCGGAAGCGACACCTGCGGACATAAAGTCGCTACCGTCTACTTCATATACATACTTTAAAGTTTCGTTCATACCGTATCATTTCCTTCGTTCTTCAAGCCCGAAGCATACAAGAGTCCGCAACTTGTATACATTCTGTAAGAGGAACGCATAAGAACTATACCCGCTTCCTCAGCTAAAGAAATTATTTGTTCACTGGGATTTTTGCCTCTTACGAAAACAATGCACTTCATATCCATCATCTCTGCGGTTCTTACTACCTGAGGATTCACAAGACCCGTAAGTAATACCGCGTGATCCTTTACGTAAGCCAAAACATCACTCATCATATCGGAGCCGCAAGCGGATTTCACTTCCGTTTCCGCAAGATCGGATCTGCAAAGAATCTCGGCACTCAAAACAGATGCAACATCTTTAATTCTCATAACAACTAACTCTCCCAATTACACATATAGAATTCATATTAAAATTATAATATATTTTATGAAATTTGTAAACACCAAAAATACATATTACAACAATTTCCGCTAAAGCATAACCTTTCCTGCCAATATATTTTTGTAATCCTCAAGATTTTCTCTCAAAAGCTTGGGAGTGTCTAAATTATAAGGGCATTTTTCCGCGCACTGACGGCAATTTATACAATTTTCAATATTCAGCATCATGGCGCGGCTTTCCTCGGTTAACCACTGAGCGGACGGACTGCGGCGGATAAGCTGTGACATTCTTGCACAGTTATTTATTTGAATATCCTTGGGGCAAGGCATACAATAACCGCAAGCGCGGCAAAAGCTACCGATAAGCTGTTTCCTGTCCCGTTCTATAAGCTCTGTTATTTCATCCGTCGTCGTAGGGACGTCGTCCATGAATGACAAGATCTGCCTTAGTTCGCACTCTTTTTGAATTCCCCAGATCGGAAGCACGTTATCAAACTGCAAAAGCCAAGCGCAAGCGGCAACGGCATTTGTCAAAAGTCCACCCGAAAGAGCCTTCATGGCTATAAATCCCACGTTATGCGCCTTGCAAAGACCTACTATTTCCAAGTCCTTTTCGGTGGCAAGGTAACAAAACGGAAATTGCAAGGTGGCGTAAAGTCCCGATTTCACCGCCTCGATTGCTACGTTAGGGCGATGGTTGGTTATGCTTATATGTCGGATTTTCCCCACCGACTTGGCTTTAAGCGCGGCCTCGTACAACCCGCTTGAGTCATCGGGCTTCGGACAAAACGGCGGGTTATGAAACTGATATATATCAATATAATCGGTTTTTAAATTTCTAAGGCTTGTTTCCAAGTCCTTGTTGAAAGATTCAACGGTCAGTGCTTGAGTTTTGGTAGCTATATACACCTTATCACGCATTCCTTCAAAGGCTTTGCCTACTTTTATCTCACTGTCCGTATAGGAGCGAGCGGTGTCAAAGAAGCGCATACCGCCGTCATAAGCCGTTCTGAGAAGCTTTATCGCCTCGTCTTCACTTATTCTTTGTATCGGCAATGCACCAAAAGCATTTTGCGGAACGCATATACCCGTGGTACCCAAACTTACTTTATTCACGTTAAAACTACCTCCTTGCTTTCAATCAACGCTTCCAAGATCACCAACCCCAGCCTGCATATTCTCCGCCTACGCAATCGGCAAAGTAAACTTGTTCAAACTTGCCGTCTATGACTTCAAAACCGTAAGTTCCCAAAGAAGCATAATAGATATCTTCGTCGCTTGCGTATTTTTTCAGGCTGTCAAGAATTGCTTTCCTTGAAGAGTTTATTATACACCCGGTAGGGGATTGCGGCATAAGCACCATAGGCGCTTGAGTTAAATCGTACATCTCGTAAATATAGTTAAGGCAATGGTGAGCGCACTGTATGACGTCAGATTTTAGCGTATCTGCAGAGTTATATTCCATCAGCACCCTTGCCGCTCCGCGGTTTATATCTCCCGTCAGCATAAACTTTTGCCCGTCTATGAGGAAATACGATACGAGAGAACCGTTGTTATAGTCCTCGGACACTTCCGTTTCCGCAGTTTTGGGGTCCACTATATCTTCGTGAGTAAATATTACGTTTATGCTTACGTCCGCTATATCATAGCACTGACCCGTATGTAGCTTCGCAAACTTCACTCCGTCGTCACCGTAACAATCTTCTATATAGCCTTTAAACTTATTATAGTTGCCCGCGGCATCGGCTTGAGTGGTATCATTTGAATACACGGACGGGAAATTAAACATAAGCCTTTCAAGCTTTATCTGCTGATTGTATTTCTCGGAAAACCTGCAAAAACCTGCCATGTGGTCTGCGTGCCCGTGTGTGATATACCAAGCGGCTATTCTAACTTCTTCACCCTCAGACGTCCCCGTTATTTCTCGGAGAAAGCTCATAATAAAATCGCACTGGTCGTCATCAAACTGTTGAGTGCCGCCGCCATCAATGATCAGCACCGAATTATCCGCAAGCTTTATGGCGTACATCATTCCGCAGTTTATCTTTTTCTCTGCGCTGTTGCTGATGTCTTCCCCGCGGGAATTCATCGGCAGACCTATTTGATACAAAACGGTTTTGTCGTCTTCGGCTTTTTCGTAAACGTATCCGAATTCGTTTACCGTTGTATCGCTGTTCTTATCGTCGATTATCCTCGCTTCGGAGTTCTCATAGGTGTAATAAGCATAGACCAAGCTGTTATCGCGTGAAAGCTGATAATACAAATTGCCGTCACGTCTTAATTCATACGCTTCATCGTAGCCGTAATCTTCTGTAAGCTTTTTGATATATGCTTCAAACTCATCCCTATTGGTATCTCTTACAATCATCATAAGCGACTCGTTTTCGTAAGAAAAACCGCTTTCCAAGCCTTGACCGCATTCATACGCTTTGCTTGAGCACATACCGCCGTCATAAGCGGGAACGCTATCCAAAAACCAAGTTTCGCTGGCTATATTGCTTTCGATAACACCGCAGAGCTTGCAACATTTATCCCCTGCCACCTCCTCATACTCGTGAGGAGTGGACTTTGTTACTTCACCGCAATAAATGCAATATTGATCCTCTAAGCAATTTTCACCGCTACCTTTGAGCGAATGCCCGGTACAACCGAAACTTTGCGTATCCACAAGCATTGCCGTCTTATTCTCAGGCTCATCCGCGGTACCGCGCCAAACAACAATATTATCAACGTAGGCGTTCTGCTTGCCGCCTGTTTTCAGCACTAACGCACCACCGCCGACTTCGGGCTTAAACATTGCCTTAGCATCGTCATTGGATAGCTTGGATACCAAGGTCCAAACGCCGCTACTCTCGTATCCTTCGGTATTTACCCTTAAATATACGGAGTTTCCTTGTGACCAGTCCACAACGTATCTGACAGAAATACTGATGCCGTTAAGTGCTTGGATATCTTCTTTATAATCAACACCGATCAATTTTTTTAATATTGAGCCTTCATCCTTGCTCTCAGGAGCAGAATCGTAGGTGCACCACGTACCGTTGTCAAAACATTGGTTGTTTGCGGTGCCGCCGTTTCTTAAATGGAAGGTGTTATAATAACCGTTGCCGTAATCGCTTACCATTGCAACGTATCTTTCTGCGTTGGCGGCAGATTCATAGACAACGTCATACTGATAGGTATAATTCTCTTCATGATATTTTCCCATCAAGGCGGAAGAAAGCACCGTAACGTAAGAGTCACCGCAACCGCTTTCGTTGTTAACTATATACAAACAGCGGTTTCCGTTATAGTCGGTTATTTTGTAGGAGCTTGTATTGTTTGAAGGCGCACCGGTAAGCAAGCTTTCCTCGTGCCAACCCAAAGCATCAAAAACGGTCTTGTTGGATTTATGAAGATTTCTGCCGTCGAAATTTTCATAATAAATCAAATCCGTATCCAACACCGTACCGTCGTCGCTTGTATTATCGTTAGAAGTTACCGATGTATCGGTTTTTTTCTCGTCCGAACAGCTTACAAAAGCGCAAAGACACATGGATAAAGCGATAATAAAACAAAAAAGACTTCTCATTTTCATAGTTACGGCCCCCAAAACACTTGTTGTTATAAATTATACATTATGTTGTTCTATTTTGCAATAGTTTTTGTAAAATATATACAAGCGGCATCTAAAAGTATAGGGCTGTGACGAAATTCATTCGTCACAGCCCTCAAGCTGATGACAAACCTTGTCATCAGCTTGGCAGAGTGCTGAGAAAGAGCGCAGACAAGACGAACCGAGGCGAAAACTG
>JAFQHW010000042.1 GCA_017397805.1 Clostridia bacterium
AAGAACCCTCCGAAGAACCCTCCGAGGAACCCTCCGAAGAACCCTCCGAGGAACCCTCCGAAGAACCCTCCGAAGAACCCTCCGAAGAACCCTCCGAAGAACCCTCCGGGGACATCCCCGACGAGCCCCTTCCTACCGAAAGAAACAATCTGCTGTTAGACCTGCCCTATACGTCGGTATATAACAAATACCTCGGCTCTTGCAGCGATAACGATTACTACCTGACCGACGGCGCCTACCGCGGCGACGGCACGAACCTTTATAACGGCAACTACGGCGTGCCCGGCGTGACCGTAGAGTATGCGGGCACCTATTCCACCACCGTGCTCACCTTTGAGCTGAAGGCGGCGGCGGATATAGACTCCATCGTTTTAAAGCGCGTGCGTGATACGGGCAACAGAGGATATAAGATCCTAAGCATAGAATATAGCCTTGACGGCGTTACCTACCTCAGCGCGGCGTTCACCGTGTCGGCGGCGCTTCTCCTTGACGCCCCCTTGGATGAGGAGACCTTTGAGGAGCAGTATTACGATGCAACCGCAACTGTAGATATCAAAAACGCAGTAAGCCTCAGAATAACTCTTAACACCAACAGCCGCTACGTCATCCACCTTGACGAGGTTGAAGCCTACGGCACCTATACGGCTTCCGTAGAAGAACCCTCCGAAGAACCTTCTGAGGAACCCTCCGAAGACCCCTCCGAGGAACCCGACGTGTTCGTCCTGAACGATACCGCCGATGCAGACGGCTTCGTGGTGGATTGGGAAGCCGAACAGCTTATAATAAGTACCGAACCCATAACCGTAGGCGAGTTGATCGATATGTTTGCCGACCGCGTTATGAGCGCGTGCAACTACGACGGTTATTACCTGAGCATATACGATACCGTCACCACGGGTTGCTTTATCAACTCCCATATAAACGGCAAAACGTACACCCTGGTGATAGTGGTGTGCGGCGATATTGACGGTGACGGCACTATAGGCGTAACCGACCTGCTGTTGATGGAGAACCTGATAACCCAATCACCCAACCTGCCCGCCGCAACCAAACGCGCGGCAGACACCAACGGTGACGGCATCATCTCCGCCTCCGACCTTGTGTTGATAGAGGAAAAAATCAAAAGCCTTATATAAATAGGTAAACAAATCAAACCCCCGCGAAGCTTTTCGGCTTTGCGGGGCGTTTTTTTATGCAGTATTTTGTAAAAAACAACGAAAATCATTTTGTACATTCCCACAAAATTTAAGATTAAATTAAGCGAATAACCGCCTAAATACCAACCGCAAAAAAATAAAAACAGTAAAAAATCGCTCCCTTCCATACCATATTTTGTGCGTTAACCTATAAAAAACGGCAAATATGAACATCAAACAAAATCCACAAAACCATTTTACCGCTTTACCCGCTTATCGCCTTGTTATGTGTAAAATATCCAAAACCTCTTGACAGCATTTTGAAGATGTGGTATATTATCACTGTAAAACAGAGTGTGGGGAAGTCTCCCCACTATTCGTGCATTCATTCAGCGAGTAAAGGAGTAGCGCGGTTTTTAAAGCAAAAAGCGCTTAAAACCACCGCCGTATCAGTGTTTATGAAAACGTTTAGAACCATTTGGAATATTATTACGGGCACCTTGGTTGCCATAGTTATCATCGTTGCTTTGGCACTCGTGGGCGTTCGTTTGTTGGGCTGGCAGGTGTTTTCCGTTATCTCCGGCTCTATGGAGCCTACTTACCACGTCGGCTCCATCATCTACGTTAAGCAAGTGGATTATAGGGAGATTAAAATAGGTGACCCTATCACTTATACTATTAACGACGATACCGTTGTTACCCATAGGGTTATCGATATAGTTCGCGGCTATTATGAGGATGAAACCGTTATTGACGAGAACGGTAACGAAGTAAAGCAAACCTATATGGTAGAAGTGCCTGAGGGTAGCGCGGATATGATAAACGGTGAAGAAGTTCATTACCGCTTCCAGGTTCAGGGCGACGCTAACGACCATCCCGACGGCACCCTTGAAAGGGACGAGGAAGGTAATATCGTTACCATGTCCGGTCTCGTTTGGCATAAGAACGTTATCGGCGTCCCCGTGTTTACTATCCCTTACCTGGGCTACGTTTCCGATTTTATTCAGAATAACGTATACCTCGCCGTTTCCGGCGGCGCAATCCTTATCCTTCTCGTGTTCATTCCCGACCTGCTCGGTATGGACGATAAGAAGAAGACTGCTCCCGAAGCCGTTCCGGCAGGAGAAGCTACTTCCGCACCTCCCGCAGACGACGACGTAAAGACAGAGCCGATAGTTGAAGAAGCTTCTGCCGACGTTGATGAAGAGGAAAAAACCGAAGAATAATTCGGCGCGTTAAATCTAAGTAACGCAAAAAGCATTAATTCGTATCTAATCCGCTTTAAAAAGCGGCAAAGATAAAATATTGAAGAAAGGAGGATATAATAATGAAAAAAGCAATGAAAGTTTTAGGCATTTTGCTATGTGCAGTTCTCCTTGTGGTGGGCTCCGTAGCAGCAACCCTCGCTTACTTGACAGCAAAATCCGGTACAGTTACTAACACCTTTACCGTTGGTAACGTAGCGCTTGAGCTCGATGAGGCGGACACCGATAAATATGGTCAGCCTTTGATAAACAGCAGCACAACATACGAAGAAGGTGGACAAATCAAAAACGTTACTATCGATAATGCAGACCGTACAGACAGTAACACGTATCACTTGATCGCCAGCAAAAAATACGTAAAGGACCCCACTGTTACGGTGACAAGTCTTGCAGGAGATCTTGCGTATGTAAGAATGATCCTTAAGGTTAAAGGCACAACTTGGACGAATCTGTCACAAGTGTTGGAAGGCTACGATTCAGATAAGTGGGATTTAGTTAACCCCAGTGCAACAGCAGGCACTGACGGTTATATTGCTTATGAGTTCCGTTATTTCGAAACTGTTGGTTCTAAAGAACTCGAACCTTTGTTTACCGGCATTGATGTTTCTACAAACGAAAAGTATAACCTCGTTAGCACTCTTACTAACATCGATGTAGAAGCTCACGCAATTCAGGCTGACGGTTTTGCCGATGCAACCGCAGCATGGGCTGCATTTGTTGCTCAAGGCTCAACTACACCTTCTGAATAACCCGAAGAACAGGCATAATCACCCCATAGCAAATTAGCAAATCTATGAAAGGAAATTACCCATGAAGAAAAGGACAGTTGCAATACTCATGGCGTGTACACTAATATTGGGTGCCACGGTTGGTGTCACTTTCGCTTGGTTGATTTCCGGACCAAAAGCGGTAGTAAACACGTTTGTTGCCGGTAAGGTCGCTATAACCTTAGATGAAGCTGAAGTTAATAAGAGTGGCACGGCGATAAGCAGTGCCCAAAGAGTTCAAGAGAACGAATACACCCTTATCCCCGGCCACTCTTATGACAAAGACCCCACGGTACATATTGAAGCAGGCAGTGAGCCTTGTTACGTATTTGTAAAAGTACAAAACGGTATTTCTACCATAGAAAGCAGTACTAACAGTATTGAAAGGCAGATGACCGACAACGGCTGGGAAGTTCTTTCCGGCGCAGGCGGCACCAACGGCACCGTTTACTATTTCAAAACGAATACAGGCAAAAATGCAGGAGTTGCGGTTGATGCTAACGGCAAAATAACCGTACGCGCCACCGGTAATCCGGTTGATTTGGTTGTCTTTGAATCCTTTACCATTGACGGCACCAAAGCTCATAATAATGAGATATCTGCTCTAAGTGCAAACTCAATCACCGTTACCGCTTACGCCATCCAGGCTCTTGGCAGTACTTCTGCCGCAGATGCTTGGACAAAAGGCGGCTTCAATTAAACTAACTACCGCAAACTCCTAAGAAAGGAGACCAAGCGATGAACAACAAAAAGAAAATTATATTACTGGTTGTGGCTTTTCTGTTGACTATAGCCGCATCCGTAGGTGTTACTTTGGCATGGCTAACCGCCAAGACAGACGAGGTTACCAACACCTTCGCCCCCAGCGATATAGAAATAACGCTGACGGAAACGAAGGGCACGGCGATATCCAATGGCAGGGAATTCCTTATGGTTCCCGGTCATAGGATAGAAAAGGATCCCACTGTTACGGTTGAAGCCAATAGTGAGAAGTGTTACGTGTTTGTTGAGGTAACAAAAACTGATAATCTCGATACTTATCTTACGTATTATATCGCAAGTGGCTGGACAGAGTTGACAGAAGGAAGTGGTGTTTACTACAGAACTGTTGACAAAACGGCTACCGACAAATCCTTCAGCATCCTTACCGACGATAAGGTTACGGTTAAAGATACCGTTACAAAAGCTGATATGGATACTTTAGATGAAGTGAGCAAATATCCCAAGCTTACCTTCAAAGCTTATGCAATGCAGTATTGGAAAACAGCTACTACCGCATTTGCAGTAGAAGATGCATGGCAACAGGCAAGAACCTCCCAAAGTAACTAAGGAGCAAGAATACACATAGCTGCGGAAGAAGCCTTTCGCAATGCGCGCAATTATTTGCGATAAGCTTGTTTTGTACCTACAAAACCTAAAGGTACTGCAGTGCTTTTGGGTCGTGCATTTAAACGCTCCGCAAATTTCAAAAAAAGCCTTCCCACGGCCCCGAAAGGGCAGGGGAAGCAACTAAACAAGTGATAAAAGCGTTTTTCCGCGCTTTTATAAAAATTTTTCGAAAAATTTTTTAGAAAGGAAACCATGTTATGAAAAAGAAGATAATAGCTCTTTCCATAGCATTTGTTCTCATTGTTGGCGCAGCAATCGGCACAACCTTGGCTTACTTAACAGACAAGGCTGGCGTTATCAACAACTTCACCCTTGGTGATATTAGTTTTGAGGCAAAAGAGTACGTTAACCACACCAATGCAGCAGGCTCAATAGACAGGGAAACTGAAGGCGATATAGAAGACGGTGAAGATCCCTATAATGGCTTCAAGGAGATTGATCTTTTCGATCCTACAAATGAACTTGAACACCACTACATGGGCATTCTCCCTGGTGACAAGCTTGCAAAAGATATCGTAGTTAGCGAAACTAACAACAGCGCATACTTTGCAGTAACCGTAAGAGTTAAGAACGGTACAAAGTTCCCTACGGCATTTTATGATGTGAACACGGATGACGATGATGCCACTAACGATTGGGATCCGGATTGGAACGCAACTGCTAACGCAGCTTTGAATATTGATTATTCTAGCACAAATCCCGCTACTGGCGTGACTTTACTCGCAGTTGATAAGTCTAATGACGAAACAGATGATCAGTTCGATTTCACTAATGCACAAGTGGAAACGAATGAAGTTGTTTACATCTTCTATTACTACGTTCCCAAGGCTTCCGGCTTTACTCTTGATTTGGGTACCATTTGCCCCACCAACGTTGATACTGACAGCGGTTTCAACGACTTCGAAATTAACGTTCAGGTTGCAGCTATCCAGGCAGATAACACCGTTAGTGCAAGCAACGCTATAGCTGAACTCAACTCCGCTATCCCCCCCGTTGCAGCTCCCGTAGTAAACGGCTAATAATCTCGGCAAACCAAAGAATTAGCACTAAACCTTAGCTCGGAACGACTCTTCGGTCAATTACAAAGTATTGATCGAACGGCGCTTCGAGAAATTAAAAAATTATTGAAAGGATAAAATGCTATGAAAAAGAAGATAATTGCTCTTTCTGTTGCTTTTGTACTCGTTGCAGTAGCAGCAATCGGCGCAACACTTTCTTACTTGACCGACCAAGGTAGCGCACTTAACAAATTCGTTGTAGGTAACGTAGAATTCGATGCGTACGAATATGTTAACCACACCTATGCAGACGGTGCAGGAGATAAGGACCCTGAGACTACGGAAACAGGCGGCGAAATCGCCCCCGGTGATGGCGTAAAGTATCCCGGCTATAAGCAGATCAACCTTCAAGATACAGATGTAGCAAACAGAACATACACTTATAGCAACGTTCTCCCCGGCGATGAGATGAAGAAGATTGTTGAAATCAACAACAACGGCGCTAACGATGCAATCTTCGCAATAACCGTAACAACCAACCTTCCCGATGCAGCTTTAACAGGCACCTCTTGGACTGCTGCCGCTGACGCTTGGCCGGATGCTATGCCTGCTGCCTATCAGTATTTAGGTTATGACAAGAACGGTGAAACAACCAACGTATATAAAGGTTCTCTCACTGAGACAACTTATATATTCTATTACTACGTACCTGCAGGCGAATCGATTCCTACTCTCGACTTCAGTGCAACTTGTGACAGTGAGGTTGAAAGCGACGCCATTGCTAGTTATGCTGGCTCCATCGACGTATTGGTTACCGCTATCCAGGCAGACGGCTTTTTGAATGATACAGATATGACAGTTGACGGCGCAGAGACTGCTGTTGTAAAGGCTATAGAAGCACTTCACACAGCTATCGACCCCATCAATACTTTGAATGCGATTAAGAACCCTACCCCCGCAAACTAACAATTAGCACAGACCTTAGATCGGATGCGCTCCGATTAAACAAGTATTAATCGGACACGGCTCCGATGAATAGAAAATTTAAACAAAATTTTTTGAAAGGAAATTTGGCTATGAAAAAGAAGATAATTGCTCTTTCCGTTGCACTTGTACTCGTTGCAGTTGCAGCAATCGGCGCAACACTTTCTTTCTTGACAGACACCCAGGATATCAAGAACGTTTATCAGATCGGCGATATTGATATTTCCGCAAAAGAAACAGTTATGCACTCTTCCGGTGACGGCGTAGTTTACGCTGGACTAGAAGATATCAATCTTACCAATGGTGATCCTCAGGTAGAACACATCTATGAAAACATTCAGCCCGGCGACACTATGAAGAAGGTTGTAACCGTTACCAATAACGGCTCCAACCCCGCATACGTTGCAGTTGCTGTTAAGATGGGCAACCACTATACCTTCAATCAAAATATTGATGATTATTATGAAAACATGCTCGAGAATGATCCTGATAAGGCTGCTTTCCTTCTCGGTGACAAGTACTACGTTAAAGGTGATTTGGATGCTACTATGCAGAACATCAACAACGCTATCTTCCCCTACGCTAATCTTGATTACGTTAAGACAACCAGCGGCTTCAGACTTTATCCCACAGACGAAGTTAAAGACCAAGCAGGTGCCATAAACTATAACGATCCTGCTATTGCAGCTACTCTTCCTGATAAAAAGGCAACTCTTCTTGCAGTTGACGCAGTTAAGGCTTCCAGCAACAATGGCGAAGCTAACGGCTTCGGCGCTTATGCAGAGAATATGTTCAAAGCTGGTGACACAGACGTGACCTCTTCCAACGATGCCTTCGCTGTTCCCGATTTCTACGCTGTTAAGAACGACGTTACCGGCGGCGTTAACAACGGTGGTGAAAGACTTTGGGTTTATTACTACTATGTTCCCGCAAATACGTCCGAAACTCTCGACTACACAGTAGTATGCCCCGATTTCATCGATAACTCCAGCCTTAAGGCGTTCGATGATATGTACCTCAACGTTCAGGTTTCCGCTATCCAGGTTACCGGCTTTGACTCTGCAAGAGACGCATTCCTCGAACTCAACAAGACTTATCCCTACAACGCATATTAATCCTAAGCATTAATTAATTTTCGTATATAAAGAGCACGCTCTTTATTACATAGAAACAAAATGTATTTCAACGCATTTTAAAAAAATTAATGAAAGGAAATTAAGATTATGAAAAAGAAGATAATTGCTCTTTCAGTTGCTCTCGTTCTCGTTGTTGCAGCGGCTGTTAGCGCAACACTCGCTTATTTCACAGATGAAGACAACCTCAGCAACAAGTACGTTATCGGTAATATCGAGATCGATGCATGGGAAGATGCTGCTCACATCGATATGAATGATAACGAAATCAACGGTGCAAAAACTGAAATCAATAAAGTTGGCGGCGCAAACGCAACTGAAGACGGCTTCCTTTATGATAACATTTTCCCCGGCGACACTATGACCAAAGAAGTTACCGTTGATAACACCGGTGCTAACGGTGCATACGTTGCTATCGCTGTTACCAGAACAAGCTACGCAAACTTCAACCGTAACATCGACGGTTATTATGAAGGTTTGAACACTGCTGATGCTGACATTGAAGCTCTCTATGACAACATCTTCGTAGGCGATGGCTGGATGAACATCAGATACAGCAAGGTAGACTCCACAATTTATGATTCCAAGGGCAAGCTTCTCCGCGGTTATCCCGAAGCTGCTAAAGATTTAGTTGACAATCAGAAAGGCGACAAGGATTATTTCACGCTTAAGCCCACCCCCACCGAAGCAACCCTTATAGCTGTTGACTTTGCAAAGTGCGCAGGCATTAAGAACGGTACTCCCGTTAATTACTGCACCTCCTATAGGGAAAATATGCTTGATAAGACATATTACGATGCAGTAGGCGACAACTGCATTACCGTTTACTATTACTACATCCCCGCAGGCAAGTCCGTAGAGCTCGATCTTACTATCGACGTGCCCGCAAGCATTGATGAAAACAGCATCAACGCTTTCTCCAATATGCAAGTAAACGTACGCGCTACCGCTATTCAGGCACAGGGCTTTGCATCTGCAGAAGAGGCTTTCGTAGCACTTGCTGAAGTATATCCTTACTTTTAAGCAAACCAATTAAGTCAAGTACTTAAATTTTAGGCGGTGTGGGGCGTAACGCCCCATACGCCACGCAAAAATTTAAAATTTCAGGCATTTCCCTAACAAAATTATGAAAGGAAATTCAGTTATGAAAAAGAAGATAATTGCTCTTACAGTTGCACTCGTTCTCGTTGTTGCAGCAGCAGTTAGCGCATCTCTCGCATACTTCACAGACTCCGACACATTGGACAACTCCTACAGCATCGGTAACGTTGATATCGACGCATGGGAAACTGTTGACCACGTTGACGGCACAGGCTTGACCAAGATTGAGGACGTGTCTACCAACATTATCGGTAAAGATGTAGACGGCGAAGGTTTTGAATATGACAGCATCCTCCCCGGCGACACTATGGAAAAAATAGTTACCGTTGACAATAACGGCTCCACCGATGCTTACATAGCAGTTGCAGTTAAGCAAAAAGGTTGGAACGAATGGAACAGAAATTTCGTTGATAACTACTACGAAGGCAAGACCGAAGAAGAACTCGCTTTCCTTCTCGGTGACAAGTACGTTGCTGGTGACTTGGCTGCTACCATGCAGAACATCACCGACGCTATCTTCCCCGGCTGGGGCCTCGTTTACGACAAGTACAGCGACGATGATTATGACGTTCGTTACTATCCCGACGTAGTAAGAGATCAGCAGGACGGTAAAAAGGACTACAGAAACACTGATGAAACCAAGCTTATCGCTATCGACTACTCCGTAATGAAGGGTCAGGGCAACAACAAGAGCACCGGTTACAAGAACAACATGTTCCAGACCAGCACCAAGACCTTTGATAACGGTTTGACCGTTTCTACCGATCCTCTTTACAGCGCTGCTGCTGATGAAGCTAACGATCGTATTTGGGTTTACTACTACTACGTTCCCGCAAAACAGTCCGTAACTCTCGACCTCACCGTAGTATGCCCCACCTTCTTCGATGCTACCAGCACTCAGGCATTCGCAGACTTCGAACTTGACGTTCGTGCTGCTGCTATCCAGGCTGACGGTTTTGCTACCGCTAAGGATGCATTCACCGAACTCAACAGAGTTTACGGCTTCGATTTCTAATTTATAAAAACGATTTAAGTTTTTAAAAAGTTTAATATGCTTACAGAAGGGGAATCCCCTTCTGTAAGCTACAAAAAGTTTCTAATGATATTTCTTTAGAAAGGAAATAAGAATAATGAAAAAGAAGATAATTGCACTTTCTGTAGCACTCGTTCTCGTTGTTGCAGCGGCAGTTAGCGCTACTTTGGCTTATTTCACCGACACAGAAGAAGTTAACAACCATTTCACCGTAGGTAACGTTGACATTTCCGCTATCGAACACGTTCAGCACATTGACGGCGCTGACGACGCTCACATCAAGATGGATGAATCTCTCTCTCTTGATTCTGATGGCATGCTTGAAACCGACGGTTATGATTACGCTTCCATTCTTCCCGGCGACACTATGACCAAAAAGGTTACCGTTACTAACGACGGTGCAAACGCAGCTTACGTTGCTATCGCAGTTTATCAGACCAACTATGTTGATTTTAACCGTAACATAGACAATTATTATGAGGCTATGTTCAAAGAGCAGGGTAAAGACGTAGATGCTGAAATGCAGGCTATAGTTGATGCTATGTTCATCGGCGATTCTTGGTATGATATTGACTATACCAAGGAAATCTACGGTCAGAGATATTATCTCGGCAACAACGGCGCAGTTGACCAGGACGGTTCCGACGACTACTTCGGCGTTGAAGAAACCCAGCTTATCGCTGTTGACTTTGCAAAGTGCTCCGGCGTTAAGAACGGTGTTGCTAACACCTTCTGCACTCCTTATGCTGACAATATGCTTGATAAGACCTACTACGATGCAGTTGGCAAACAGCGTATTTACGTTCATTACTACTACATCCCCGCAGGTGAGTCTGTAACTCTCGACCTTTCCATTAAGGCTCCCGAAATGCTTGACGGCAACAGCATCCAGGCATTCGAGAACATGGACCTCAACGTTCGCGCTACTGCTATCCAGGTAGACGGCTTTGACACTGCTAAGGAAGCTTTCGAAGCTCTCGCAGAAGTATATCCTTACTTCGCATAATAACTATTCTGCATTAGTTTGATCCTCTCGGTAACGAAGGGGGAAACCCCTTCGCTGCCGCAAGATAAATGCACTTAATAAGTGTATTTTGAAAAATTTTGAAAGGAAATAAAGATCATGAAAAAGAAGATAATTGCTCTTTCTGTTGCATTTGTACTCGTTGCAGTTGCAGCAATCGGTGCAACTCTTGCATACTTCACCGATACCGAAACCAAGACCAACACCTTTACGGTTGGCGGCGTAGATATCGAAATTATTGAGCAGCAGCGTACCGATGACGGTTCTGCTCTTGAAGATTTCGAACAGGATAAGGAACTTTATCCCATCGTTGGCTCTGCACAGGGCGCAAAGGACCAGTGGGGTCTTGCAACCGCAAAGAACTACATGGACAAGATCGTTACTATCGAGAACATCAAGTCCGACGCTTACATCCGCGTTTTCTATGCTATCCCCGTTGTTCTTGACAACGTTGGCGATGCAAGCCAGAACATACTCCACATTAACGACGGTAACAAGTTCACTGCTGACGGTGACTATGATACCACCGCTGCTACTCAGCCCACTAACCCCGATTACGCAAACTGGACTGCTGAGAAGTATGAAGGTACCCAGACTATCGACGGTATCGAATACAACGTATACAGCAAGATTTATAACAAAGTTATGTCCGCAGGCGACGTAACCGAATCCGCATTCATCGTTGGTATGTATCTTGATTCCAAGGTTGACATGGATGAAGAAACCGACGCAAGCGGCAACAAGGTTTACTACTACACCATCAACGGTCAGAGAATCAACTTCGATTTCTCCGAAGGCGTTAACATCCCCGTATTCGCACAGGGCGTTCAGGCTGACGGCTTTGATAGCGCAGAAGCAGCTTTCGAAGCAGCAGGCCTTCCCACCCTTCCTTTTAATGCTTAATCGATAATTATTGATTAAATAGTTTTTGGGTTTTATAACTGAAAGGAAAAAAGTTATGAAGAGAAAAATAGTTGCAATTTGCGTTATAGCTGCTATGGCTGCTATCGCAATAGTTGGCGCATCCTTCGCATACTTCTCTGACGTTGAAAGTGCTACTAACACCTTCACATACGGCAACATCGATATCGATTTGCAAGAGAAGCAGGCAGACTTGGAAACCGACTATGTTGAAACCGAGCTTATGCCCGGTAGCTCTACTGTTAACACAGTAGCTAAGCGTGCTTGGATCGAAAACACCGGCAGCAACGCTGCATGGGTTTGGGGCGAGATCCTTATCCCCGCTGCTCTTGACAATCCTCAGGATGCTTCCCAGAACGCTCTCCACATCAACACCTACGGTCAGTTGACAACCAACTACCACAGTGCTGATTGGTCCAGCTCCTATGCTAACACTCCTATGAACGATGGCCTTCTTGACGCAGACCACAATCCTCTTATTGAGGGTATGGTAACCGTAGAAGAGGATCACCTTTGGACAGAGTGTGGCTTCCAGGAAGTTAGAACTGTCGACGGTATTGAGTATAACGTATATCTTTTCAAGATGAACACTATGCTTGAGCCCGGCGAAAAGTCCTTCCCCTTCCTTCGTCAGGTTTATATGGATAGCAAGGTTAAGCAAAGCACTATCACTGAAGACGGCGCTACCGAAGCTGTTCCCTGTCTGCTTCTCCCCAACGGCGAGAAATATACAGGCACTTGGGAAATCATAGTTAACGGTTACGCTATTCAGGATGCTGATTTTGCTGATATTGATGCAGCTATCGCAGCATTTGCTTCCGATTACGAAGGTTAAGTATTTTACCCTGCAGGTTAACCCCTGCAGGGTGTACGATGGCACTTGAGGCAGCGCTTCAAATGCCATCATACGCCCTGCAAGAATTTTGGGACGGAGTGTAATGATATGAAACATAAGATTTTTGTAAAATCAAAATTGTTTGCTCTTGCAGTTGTTACAATTTGCGCCTCCATCATCGCTTATAACAGCTATGCGTATTTCACGTCCGTGGATACGGCAACCAACGTCATCACCGCCGGCAGTATCGATATTGATTTGCTTGAGTGGGCGGATGAGGGTAAGACGGTGCCTTTCCCCGTTGACGGAATCAATAACGTCTTGCCCGGCATGGAGGTTACCAAGATTGCCGAGGTCAAGAACGTTGGAAGCGGTGCCGCATGGATTCGCGTTAAAATTGACAAGTCAATCGAGCTGGCAGAGGGTGTTGACGAGACCGCTGACCCTGAAAATATTATAATCGACGTCAATGATACGGATTGGACTCTCGGTGAGGACGGTTACTACTACTATAACAGTCAGCTTCAACCGGGTGAGACGACGGTGCCGTTGTTCACTACGGTTCATTTCCCCACAAGTATGAAGCCCTTTTACAACAACTGTAAGGCTGTTATCGTCGTTACGGCATACGCAACTCAGGTTATCAATAACGGCGATTTTGCCGACGAAGCCCAGGGTTGGACGGACGAGGATCAGACCTGATTACAGATTAAATGAAGGAGCGTGGTAATGTGATAAAAAGAATAAAAGCCGTATTTGTCGCTTTTGTGGTTATTGCAATTGCGCTTTCCTGCAGTCTTACCGCTTACGCTGACGGTACGGTTACGTACGTCGGCGGCGCAGAGAAGTATATCTTCGAGCCGGGCAGTGAGTATTCCCCTACCGACTTGTTTGACGGCTTTAAAAACGTTTTCCCCGGCGAAAAGCGCACCCAGCGCGTAGAGGTTCGTAATAATTACGATGCTGATAAAAGAATCGATATTTATATGCGTTCCTTGGGCGCAGTAGAGGGCAGTGAAGAGTTCTTGTCCCAGCTTACCTTGACTGTGACTATGCTTGAGGATACCAAGATATTTGATGCCAAGGCTGACCAAAAGGCAGGCCTTGAAGGTTGGGTGCTCGTTGGCTCGTTGATTAAAGGTGGTTCAACTACTTTGGATCTTACTTTGAACGTGCCCGAAACTTTGGGCAACGAATTCCGGAACGCTATAGGTGAGCTCCAGTGGCAGTTCAAGGTGGAGGAATTCGATATCGAACCCGATGACCCCGCACCCCCTACGGGCGATAGCGGTGTTATCATGTGGATATTTGCTTCTGCCACCTGCTTCGTTGTGATGCTGTATATCATCCTTGTGGCACGCAGAAGAAGAACCGACGAGGAGCAAGCATAAACGTTTGTGTGTGCATGGTCTCATGCATGGGGTAGTGTAGCCCCGCAAGTAAAACAAAATAGACCGTAAGCCGCCTTCGTGTAATGCGTAGGCGGTCGTTTTTTTGCGGTGATTGTTAGGTGAGATTATAAAATAACCCGCCGGAGACGATAACGTATGCCGCATACAAACAACCGCCGGAGACGAAAACGTATGCCGCATACAAAACAACCGCCGGAGACGAAAACGTATGCCGCATACAAAACAACCGCCGGAGACGATAACGTATGCCGCATACAAACAACCGCCGGAGACGATAACGTATGCCGCATACAAAACAACCGCCGGAGACGATAACGTATGCCGAATACAAACAACCGCCGGAGACGATATCACTCGCCCGACGGCGAATAAAACTGCCCAAGCGTTCATAAGAACACTTGGGCAATCCGTGGGGCAGGGAAGAATACCTATAGTTTTGCCACGGCATCCACTACTGCTTAATTTGCACCTGCAAACGCAAAAATCCTCCGATTAAGGTTTTTAACCTTTCATCGGAGGATTTTGTCTTTTTGAATTACTTCACAAAAGCGGCTGTTTTCGGGGATTTGGGATTACCGAAGACTTCTTCGGGCGTGCCTTGCTCCTCAATAACACCGTCGGCAAAGAAAATAACTCGGTCAGCCACGTTGCGGGCAAACTCCATCTCGTGGGTAACCACAAGCATCGTCCTGCCTTTGTCCTTAAGCTCCTTGATAACGCGCAAAACCTCACCCGTCAGCTCAGGGTCAAGTGCGCTGGTGGGCTCGTCAAAACAAAGTATCGACGGCTCCTGCGCTAACGCGCGTGCTATAGCAACGCGCTGTTGCTGACCGCCTGAGAGCTGGCAAGGATAATTTTCCGCCTTGTCGGACAACCCAACGTCAACAAGCAAATCCATAGCCTTCGCCTTGTTCTCAATCTGTGCCGCATTTATAGCTTCTCTGCGTGCTTTGCCAAAGGGGATGGAAGCCTTTATCTTCTCCTTAGAGCGCAACTGCAAGGGAATATACACGTTCTCCAACGCGTTGTACTGAGGGAAAAGATTAAAAGACTGAAAAACCATACCGAGCTTCAAGCGCATATCGCGTATCTCCGCGGGGCTGTAAACCTTACCCGCATCGAAATAGAAACCGTCCTCGATGGAGATAGTGCCCTCGTTTGCCATCTCAAGAAAATTAAGACAGCGCAAGAAGGTGGTTTTACCGCCGCCGGATGAGCCTATAACCGCCACGACCTCACCCTTCTCCATGGAAAAGTCGATGCCGTGAAGCACTTTTGTGTTTCCAAATTGCTTTTTTAAGCCTTTAATTTCTAAAAACGCCATACCACACCTCACACCTTGTAATAGGACAACTTCTTCTCACACCATCCGAAGAACAGCGTAAGCGCGCCTACGAATATCAGGAAAAATACGGCTATGTAGAACAAAGGCCAAACCAAGCCGCGAGACAGAAAATCCATCTCGTTGATAAAGAATATCTCCGCCACCGCGATAACGCGCGCCAAGGAAGTATCCTTCACCAAGGTGATAACCTCGTTGCTGATGGGAGCCAAAATGCGCTTAACCACCTGCATAAGGATGACGTTAAAGAACGTTTCCTTAGAGGTCATACCAAGAACCTGCGCCGCCTCATACTGACCGCGTGGAATACTTTGTATGCCGCCGCGGAATATCTCTGAGAAATAGCAAGCGTAGTTTATAACGAACGCCACAAGCGCCGCCAAAAATCTGCCGTTGTCACCGCTGAAAAGCCGCACGTCAAAAAGCATACCGGGTACGTAGAACACCACGAAAAGCTGAAGCATCAACGGCGTACCTCTTATAATCCACACGAAGGTGCGAACGGTTAAGGACAGCGGCTTGAACTTTGACATAGAGCCAAAGGATATAATAAGCCCCAACGGTAGGGATAACACCAAAGTCAGCAAAAACAGCAGACACGTTACCCCAAACCCGTCAAGTAACTTTAACGTAATTGTGCCAAGATCCATTATTTGTTTTCGTCAGCAGGAATCAAAGAACCTGTAAGGTTGTACTTAGCGGCGATCTCTTCAAGAGTACCGTTAGCGTAAAGCTTGTCAATAGCCTCGTTAACCTTTTCGGTAAGGTCACTGCCCTTGCGGCAACCGATAGCGTAAACCTCGGATTCAGGCTCGTAAGCACTGTTGATAGCCAGATCAGCGTAGTCGCCCTGACCAACCATAGCGTTAGCCATCTGATAGTCGATAACTGCAAAATCAGCATTGCCTGCCATAAGCTCCATAAGCGCTGCAGCCTGAGAAGCGAAGGTGGTAACGTTGTCTTCACTGCCGGTAAGCTCGTTAGCTACGCCCTGACCGGAGGAACCGCCCTCAACAACTGCCTTGAGACCTTTAAGCTTTTCAATATCGTTAAGCTCATCAACCTTGTCAGCCTTGGTTACAAGACACTGCTTGTTCTCAAGATAAGAACGGGTGAAGTCAACGTACTCTGTACGGGAAACACCGTCGCTCTCCAAACCGTAGGTAAAGCCGTTCCAAATAAGGTCAATAGCGCCGCTCTCAAGCTCAAGATACTTGTTGGGCCACTCAATAACCTGGAACTTAGCTTCAACGCCAAGTTCTTTAGCAACAGCCTTTGCAAACTCGGTATCAAAACCAACCAAGTTGCCGTCGTCGTCAAAATAGTTCATAGGAGCGTAAACGGTAATACCGCAGGTAAAATAACCGTCTTTTTCAATCTTTGCCCAGTCACTGTCACTGCCGCAAGCAGAGAAAGCGATAAGCATGGATAAAACCATAACTACGGAAAGTGCCATCGATAAAATGCGTTTCATATTAGTAATTCCTTTCAAACCTGCTTTAGTTAACTAAAGCGATATTTTTCTATATTATACACCATCTCGGCAAATTTGTAAAGGGATTTTTTGCTTTTTTTTGCTTTTTCTTGCCAAATAATATAATTTTCTAAACGTAAATCTTTTTAAAAAGCAAAAACGCCATATTATATTTGTATTGTTTTAACAAAAAATACAAAAACACCTTGACTAATATTTAATAAATGTTATAATAATTATGTATAAAAATAGCTGTAACTCTATCTAAATGGAGGTAACATATATGTATATGAAAAGGTTATTGGCGATGCTTCTTTGCGTTGCTATGCTTTCCACACTTTTAGTGGGCGGCGTCAGCGCGGCAAATGAAGACGTTTATATAGAAGATTCCACCATCGTTATCGAGGACGGTAAGGTCGTAAGCGGTGATACCAGCCTTATCGACAGCGGTGTTATCGTTATCGGTGATGATGACACCGAGGATAAGTCTGCCCTTTCGGATACGGACGGTGTAGCCGAGGAAGAAACAAACGGTGAAGAAGCCGATTCTGTTACTTCCGAAACTGAAACCGAAAGTGCAAGGCAGCCTTCAAAGGATAACCCTGCTCTTGAAAGCAACAATTGGGGTACTGAGGAAACGCAAAGCGGTGTAAGCACTCCCGATTTAACGCCAAAGTATATAAGACCCGACCCTACCACCTTCGCTACGGCAAACCGTTCCTATGGTGAATGGCTTAACTTCGACACCGGTGAATGGTATCCGAGCCTCTACGAATTGATGGTTATGCATTGGGCGAGGAAGGTAACTGGTACAATAACTGTCGATATAGCTCATATGGCAAGGGGTTACTGCCTTGATAGTTCACAAGCTCCCGGTGGTGCAGATTCAACTAACTGGGTTGCGGCTTATGCAGGACCGTTTTTTAAAATTGAAGACGGTGGCAACCTTACAGTAGAGAATACAAGCGGTAAACGCGGCGGCGTTGTCGTTTTGGACGGTTTGCGCGTCGGTTACGCGATATACGATATATATGAAAGCGGTAGCAATTCTTCAACTGCTGCATTTACAAAGACGTATATAAACTCTTGGGGCAACTGGTCCTACTCTAACTGGGAAGCGGCATCCCCCCTTTGGTTTGACCCTATAATCGTTCAAAACGGGGGCGTTTCCACTTTCAAAGATACTAATTTTCGAAACGGCTTGGCAGACGAAAACGGTGCCGGTATGCAGGTGAACGGCGGTACTTTTAATATGAGTAACGGTTCGTTCAGGCACTGCAGGGCAAAGACCAACGGCGGTGGTTTGTACGTTACCGGTAGCGGTACAGCAAAATTGAACACCGTAACCTTTGATAATTGCACGGCAGGCTCCAAAGGCGGTGCAATATACGTTAACGGCGGCACTCTTGAATTGACAGGCTGTACTATAAACAACTGCTCCGCACTGGAAGGCGGCGCTATCTACGTTTCAGGTTCCGCAACGGTGACGATAACTAATACTGCCATATCTCAAAACACGACCAAGGGTAAAGACGGAAGCGGCGGCGCCATGTATATAGCCGGCGGTGAGGTAACCGTAAAAGGCACTTCGAAAATAAATAACAATACCGCCTATAATAACGGCGGCGCTATCCGCGTTGCCGGCGGCAAATTGACCGTTTCGGGCACTACCGAGATAAAAAATAACTCCTTTAACCAAGCAACCGAGCCTGAAGTGAAAAATTATGCTTTAGGAAGTAACGGCGGTATGTTCAAAGGTTTAAATGATGTTGTAGATACGAGCGATGGTTCACAGTTTACAAATAACTATTTGGGTGATACAAGTTTTAGCACTTTCCATAAAGGCAAGCTAAATAACGGTACAAAAGATTTCACTAATGGAGACAGTATAGCTTTTAGGTATGGTAACAGTGCCGGCAATGCCTATATTGTTTTTAAACTTTCAAGCAAAATTATAATCAATAGCGTTAAGGTTTATGTGTGGGATTCAAGTGCAGTTTGGGGTGCATTTCCGGAAAACGTAAATGTGTATGTAAGCAATACAGATGGTACCACCGGAACTCAACTTTCAGGCGGAACTTACACTGGGTCGGCAGAAAGAATTTATTCCTATTTCGGTCATAGCTCAGAATGGCAATACGTTATTATTAGGTTCAATATTAAATCGGGCGGTTGGTATGTTTGTTGTAGTGAAGTTGAAATAAACGGCTACGTTGAACCCGAAGCATATGCCACAAATACCTACGGCGGCGGTATATATAACGAGGGCGAGACAACCATATCCGGCGGCACAATAAGCTCTAACACTGCAACCAACGGTGGCGGCATATACAGTAAAGGCACGCTTACCACCACGGGCGGTACTATAAGCACTCACACTTCTATCACCAACGGTGCAGGTGTTTATATTGGCGGTGGTTCGGCAAGCTTCGGCGCCACAACTATCAACAATAACCAAGCAAATTTTGGCGGCGGTTTGTATGTAAACTCAGCGTCAACCATAACGTTTGACGGCACTACTTTGAGGCTGAACAAAGCCGATAACCAGGCTTCAAGCA
This sequence comes from Clostridia bacterium, assembly GCA_017397805.1. Taxonomy (GTDB): domain Bacteria; phylum Bacillota; class Clostridia; order Oscillospirales; family CAG-382; genus SIG636. Next base: position 19,373 of record JAFQHW010000042.1, read on the forward strand.
GCAGGGACGGCAACGGCGGCGCTATGTGGATAGGAAGCGGTGCTGACGTAACCGTAAAAGGCAACACCCTTATGGAACAGAACGTGGCGTACAACAACGGCGGTGCCATAGCTATTGCCAGGGGCTGCACCGTTAATATGGAGAAAGGCACCCTAAGAGGCAATATCGCAGATAAGGGCGGTGCCGTAAGCTGCTACAGCGCGGATAACAGCGGCAACCCCGTATTTAATCTTAAAGGCGGCACCATAAGCGGCAATTACGCCACAACCTACGGCGGCGGCGTGTGTATACGTAACGGTAACGGGCACGAATTTTCCGGCGGCACCATAAGCGGCAATTATGCACAGCGGGGCGCAGGCGTTTATGTGGGCATATCGGAGAGAACCGGCGTTTATAACGGTGGCTTGACCTTGTCGGGCAACGTTTTGATACAGTCCAACGGCTCTGAATCCGATCAAAACTCAGGTACGGTATTAGGCAGTTCATATATAGCCGAAGCCACCGTTGAGGGCGGCGGTATATATATTGAAAGCGATCAGCCTTTGAATATGAACGGCGGCACCGTGGATAATAACGTAAGTATTACAAACGGTGGCGGTATTTATGCAAAAAGCAGTACCGTCAGCATAGGCGGCGGCACTATCAGCAATAACAAGGCATATTGTGATAGTAACGGCGGCGGTGGCGGTATATACGCCACACAAAGCACCCTTACCATTGGCGCAAGCGGTACTGCAGGTCCTTCCATGACGGGTAACGGTGGTAACAGGGGTAGCCTTGGCACGGCTGCGTTTGACGGCGGTGCCATCTACTGTATTAACACACCGCTTACCATTCACAGTTGCACCATATCCCAAAACCGCAGTTGCCATGCCGCAGTATATCTGGTCAACACCTCACCTTGCACTATGAACGGCGGTAAGATATCCGAAAACTCCGACGGCGGCGTATTCTTAAACGGCACCGGCGCAGACTTTACCATGAACGGCGGCGAGATATCGGGCAACATCCTTGGTGGAACAGGTGAGTCACATGGGCAACAGAATTACGGCGGTGCAGGTATATGCTCCTACAACGGCGCGGACGTAACCATAACCGGCGGTAAAATATCGGATAACCATAACAACAAGGACGGCGCCACTACTACAGAGGAGTATGATACAAAAAGCTGTGGCGGCGGCATCGCCATGATAAGAAAAACCACCTCCAACACCGTAGGCCCGCTTACCATAACAGGCGGTGAGATCTCGGGTAATACGGCTAACATCGGCTACGGCGGCGGCATTTACATTGAGGAAGGCGGCACGCTTAATATCAATAAGGCACAGGACGCTACGATTACTATCAGCGGCAACACCGCAGACACGGGCGGCGGTATATATATGAAGGGTGCGACTGGTAGTGATACCACCAAGCTTCATATCAACGGCGCCACCATAAGCGGCAACACTGCCGCAACTACTAAGACGTCTACTTTTGAGGATTACGGCCACGGCGGCGGCATATACGTCTACAAATGTGTCGGCATTGAGTCTGAGACCGTTACCATAACCAATTCCGTGATAGACGGCAATCACGCCAATACGAGCGAGGGTGACGGTGGCGGCATCTTCTCAAAGTATACCGATATTGCTCTTTCAAATTCTACCGTAAGCAATAACACGGCGAACTTACCGACGGTAGCAGGCAAAAAGAACGGCGGCGGCATTAATTTTGAGAACAGTACGCTTACCGTTAACGATTGTAAGTTTAACGGTAATAAATCATCAGGTTGGGCGGGCGGCTTGTACGTAGCCAACAGCGCAACGGCTACTATCAGCAATTCATCCTTTGACGGCAACGAAGCGCTTAGTGAAGGCGGCGGACTTGCCATGTATCAAAACGCAACCGCAACCGTGGAGAACACCTACTTCGGCAACAACAAAGCCTATAGCAATATATCCACTCATGGCTCAGGCGGCGCCATCTCTCTTTCGGGTAATACCACGGATGCTTCGTGCGTATTAACGCTTAAAAACAGCTACCTCGGCTATTTGTTGGATGGATCCAACCAACTTGTTGAGGCACCAAACCAAGCTAAGGTTAAAGGCGGCGGCATTTATGTTAAGACACGATGTGAAGTTGATTTTGTAGGCGACGTATCCGTTTGCAACAACGAGGCGGGTTCCAACGGCGGCGGAATGTGCTTTGATTCAGGCTCAACCGTTAGCTTTGCCGACTGCAACGCACTTACCGTTAACAATAACGAAGCCGACGTAAGCGGCGGCGGTATTTATACCGAAACTTCATTGACTGCTTCCCACGTTACCGTAAAAGAAAATAATGCAATCCAGAACGGCGGCGGCATTTATGTACGCAACACCAACCTGACCCTTACCGATGCTGATGTGTCGGACAACGAGGCAGGTGCTCACAGTGGTGGCATAGGCTTCTATTCAAATGGATACGAGCTTAAGCTTACCGACTGTACCGTAAGCAATAACGATGCTGAAGAAGCGGGCGGTATATTTATTTACGATGGTGCTACGGGTACTATTTCCGGCACTATCATAAGCGGTAACACTGCTTCCGACGGCGACGGCGGCGGTATTTTGGTGGCATATAACAGTAACGCAACCTTGACGGATTGTTATATAACGCGCAATACCGCAAGCGGTAATTACAGCGGAGAGACTGTTTATCACGTTGACGAAGTAGATTCCGTAGGCACAGGCGGCGGCGTGGCTGTGTTTGATAACAGCAGCTTTACCTTCAACGTTGAAAACGGCGGTGCTATCTACGGCAACAACGCGTCTACCGCGGGTGACGACGTGTTTGCCAACGGTTTCGGCACAAGTCTTGAGCTCCCCGCGGCGGCAGATATGGATACCGCGGTTTCCCGCATAGAAAACGGCATCTGGTGCGAAGACTATATGGATGGCGATAGCCAATACGCACAGGGCCTTAACGGCGGTAACGGCTATAATTACGGCAGATACGATAGTGCGGCGGCGGCAATTCGCGCTTACGCTTCTTCCGCGGAAGGTGCAGCATCCAATTATATCAACGACGCTAACCGTTACGTGGCGATAACCTTTGATATTCCCAAGTACAGCGTGGGCAGTATCAAGATAACCGCACCCGACGTGTCTGACACAAACCAGATGTTTGCGTTCGTTATAAACGGCACCACCATAAAAGGTGAACAAGTAACCGTTAACGTAAGCGTTAAGGCAGGTCAAACGGTGGAGGTATCTCAGCTGTTCGCAGGTAATTACACCGTGATAATGGATGCAGACTGGTCGTGGAGATACACGGTGAACGGAATTACCGTTGACGGTGAGGATAACGATCTCGGTGAGGTTTCGATCGAGATAGTGGGCAGAACGGTTGACGAGGTGCATACCGTGGATTATACGGCTGAAGCCAACAAAAGCAAATGGCTTACCCACAACAGTAACAACGTGACCAACACGGCATCTGTTCCCGCACAGGTCGTACATCACTTCGATATGGCGGCGTACGATAAACGTCAGTTGGTTTAGGTTAAAACAGATAACAAAACGGCTTGGAACCGAAATGGTCCAAGCCGTTTTTGTCGTGTTTTTATTCTGCTGTCTATTCAATAACGAAGGTTCCGAAGCAGTCGGGCTGGTGGAAGTTGGGGGTGTTGCCGTCAACCTCCGTCCACATTCCGTAATGTCGAACTCCCGTCACCGCATCACTGCCTATCTTGTAAAAGTTGCCCTTAAACGTATAACCCGAAGCAAAGGTGGCGGCAGTCATACCGTTGCCGTAAAACTTCTGTAGCTTGGAGATGGGGATATCCATAGTCAAGGTCCAAACGTCTTCGCCCACGTCAGGGGTCACCGTAAATATCTCACTTTCGGAAAGATAATCCGTAATGGGACGTCTGTTGTTCTTAGTTGCGCCGAACTGTGCACAAAGGGCGGCAACGGAGTTGGATTCAATATTGATATAGCTTACGTTGTCCCACGCGGCAAAAAACTCCATGCAACTGTCAAGATACACGGGGTCACCGAACTCGGTATATCTGGTAAGGGGGTCGGATTCCACACAGGTCATACGGCAGATAAAGCCGTAGTCTTCGATATACACCAGCTGACCGTAAGCATCGTACTCCACGCTGTCAACCCATTTGTATATATCGATCTGTGCCTTGGGCACTTCCGTCCAGTCGATGCTATTAATTGCGGAATAGGTCTTCACCACGTAGGCTCCGTCGGGGTAATCGGGTCCGTTATCTGCGGGGAACTTATCGATAAGCTCTGCTACATATTCCAGAATATAGGTAGCATCAAGGTTATCCGCGTAACCGTCACCGTTTACGTCTGCTGCCAAAAACTGTTCGTCCGTCAGCTCTATTTTTGCAACGTCGTATTTTAGCACCCACGAAGCATCAAGGGTATTAACGGCTCCGTCACCGTTGGCGTCACCGTATAAAGGCGAAGCGGCAGAAGCCGTAAACATAAAAGCGTTTACCAAAACGCACAGTAAAAGGGCAAGGGTTATAATTTTTGTTTTCATAGCCGTTCCTCTTTAAGCGTGTAAAATTCAAAGATCATACGATGATTATAACACAAATAAAAACGCTTGTCCATAAGAATTTAAAAGCAGAGGGATATTGGTCTACCCCTCTGCCTTGCAGTTGTTGCGTAGGCGAGTTTATTTGCGCCTTTTGTAGGTGAAAGCGAACATAAGTCCCAACGCAAGGACCAATACGCTTATGCCGACTGCTATCAAAGGTTCAAAAGCGGCATTTCCTCCTTGCGGCTGTATCTGCCCGTTGTTGTCGGGTGGGGTGTTGCCGTCCGGCCGTTGCATCTGTCCGCCGCCGAAACCGCCTTGCATTTGAGGCATTTGGTTACTTGGTTTTTGGGTATCCGTCTGCGGTTTTTGCATATCGCCGTTAAATTGATCTTTTCCGCCGCCCACGGTATTGCCCATTGACCCCATATCGTTTATCTGCATATCGCCTGCATCTATAAGCGTTTCGCTTTTTTGCGTATCGGAGGTGGAGCCGATGGTGCCGTTAAGCTGACCGCTGATGCTCTCTGCGCGGAGCAAGCAAAACTCCTGCAAAGTTGCTATACCCGTTTTAAACTCCTCGTAGGTGCAGAACTTGGTAGGGTCTTTTTCAACGTAGGGTGAGATCATTGCGTTGACAGTGTCTATCATCTCGGAGAAATAACCGCTGTCAAAATACTCGGCAATAAACTCGGAGAAAATATCGTGATACAGCTCGGTATATTCCTCGCTGTCAAATATCCAAGCAAGCATGGGACGGTCGGAAACGGTGCCCGCCGCCACGGGTGTATCAATGGGGAAGTTCACAAGACCGGTAGCTCCGCCCATGGATTGAAAACCGCCGAAGGCTAAGTTGTAATCCCAGGGGATCATCTGCATTTGTCCGTCTTTTTCGTAGAGGTAGTAGTTGTGGATCATCATGCCCGTATAACTATCGAAATTAACCACGAAGTTATGCACTACGAAGTAACGGATAACCGCATCAATATCAACAGTGTTTGCTAAGTCTTCGCCTTGGCTCAGTTTCTTTAACGCTTCTATCAATCGGGCTTTGTCTGCTTCGGTGGCGTTGGTTTTTGCGCCGGAAAAGATGTTTTCGTAGCTTTCGGCGTTATCGTCGATATATTGAAGAACTACGTCCTTGGTGGATTTTTGCGCTCCGCCCGGCGCGTTGCTTTGACCGTTGCCTTCGGGCATCTCAAAGCCTTCGGGCGGTGTCATCCCTTCGGGCATCGTCATCCCTTCGGGCATCTCGAAGCCTTCGGGCGGCGTCATCCCGCCGGGCATCTCGAAGCCTTCGGGAGGTGTCATCCCACCGGGCATCTGTTGAAATCTGTCGGTATTATTATTTTGCGTCTGAGTGTCTGCAGTGTTGTCGGTTTCCGTATCGCCTAAAAATTCGTCCATATCGAACTTTTCACCGTTACCGCGGCCGCCGCCCATATTCATACTGTCGGGCTTGTACAATTCGCCGTAGCTCTTGCCGTAATTGCGTTGGAGAAACGATTCTTCCACACCCTCCACCGCAAGATAAAGTCCCCAATCCTCACCGTTCACGGTGATATAAGCATAACTGCAAAGGGGAGATGCAACACCCATCTCGTTCATCATCCGATACGTCAGATAGTCCTTCATATAGGTGGTGTCCTGAATAATATTGTTCAGGCACAGCTTATCAAGACCGCGGTAGGTGTTGGTGCCGTCGTAATGGTCAAACTCTATTTTATAGCTGTATCTGTCGTTATTTACCTGACTGAGGGAAGTGTTGCCTTTACCGCGAATCGCCACGTTTTTATAGGCTTCGTCGTCAATTACCACGGTGCAGGCATAGTATTCCTCGCTTTTACAGTTGGCGGTAAATTCGTCCCAGTTATCCATAATAATATCTATGGTATGAACCTTGGATGTATCGAACAGCGCTTTTTCGTATCCCATTACCGTGGATGCTTTTTGAACACCCAACCCCTCGGCGTTTACGAAAAGGACGGTCAAAACCAGCGTTAGGGCAAGAACGACACAGCAGATCTTATCAAAATGCCTGTGCGTTGACATAGCCTGCCTCCTTAACCCATATACTCGCCGTTATAGCTTACGAGAACTGCGCTGTTTACGCCGTCTATATCGCTTAAAGCGTTAATAAAGTCGGTGTTATCGTCTGCCATGCGGATCTCAAGGGTCAGCTCAATAAGTCCCTTGGTTGCGGTCTTGCTCTTTACAATGCATTTTTGAACATTACCCTTCAGGAAATTAACCGCGTTTTTTTCAGCGCTTGAATCCTTACAGGAAAGAACCACTATATAAGGGTTAACGTGGGATTTTTTGTTTACGAATACAAGTAAAATCGTGCCGATGATAACGCTGCCTATGACTGCCAAAGGAATAAATCCTGCCGCAAGAACGATGCCTACTGCAATCGCCCAGAAAAGGAAGGCAATATCAAGAGGCTCTTTGATTGCGGTGCGGAAACGAACGATGGAGAGGGCACCTACCATACCGAGGGAAAGCACTACGTTGGAGGTTACCGCCAATATAACCACGGTGGTTATCATGGTCAGTGCCACCAAAGTCGTTCCGAAGCTTGAGGAATACATAACGCCCTGATAGGTCTTTTTATACACGAGGAAGATAAACATACCGATGCCGAAGGCAAGCGCCAAGGCGATTATCATATCAAGTATGCTCACCCCCGCGATATTCTCCAAAAAGCTTGATTTGAAAACGTCTTTGAAAGTCATAATATTTACTCCTTATAAGATTAATTTTATCCGTATATTCGGCACGCGACGTATTTGGAAAACGCTCCTGAACGGCAATTTGGAAGCTGAACGACGTCCCGTATTACGTCAGGCAGATATTCGTCCCATTTCACCTCAAGTATAATGGGCGCATCTCCTGCGGGTACCGTAACGCAGCGGGGATTTAAAAAGTCAGTACAGCTCATACCCGTGCGTATGTTATAGTCAATGGTAACTCTGACGTTACCTGCCGAGAACACAAATGGCTCTCTCGTATAATCCACTATGGTCTTGGGCCGCAGTCCGATGCTCATTATCTTGCCGTATAATTCTTGAATCAACGGAACGCCGCTATCCATCATCCAACCGTAATTTCCGTTTACTATCTCCTGTGCTTGAATTGCGGAAACGTCGGCGCTTTCCTTTAAGCTCAAGCCGTTTACCTTGCTTTTCTTTTCCAAATGAATAAGTGACGTATCGTTGTTATAGTATCGTAGGCGAAATTTTTCTCGGACGTTAACGCCGTCTATCTTTTCCCTAAGCGCTTTATCCGATGCGTTATCAAAATATAAACTGCGGATAAGATATTTGCCGTCTATAGCGTGCACGTCCCGCTTCATAACCGCAGACAAACGCTGACGGAGAGCAAGCATATCACCGTAGCTTATCTCGTGCTTCCATTCGTGTCGGTATTTCATCTGTTCACTCCTCGCAAGCGAAATGGTTTATTATATTATATAGTATAAAATCATTAAGAAACCTTAAATTTGAAAAAATTAAAGACGTATCCATGTAAGTATTGTTTGCAAAGTCCTCTTGCCGAGGAAGTTTTTGTGTGTTATAATGTGTTGCAAGTGAAAACAAAACGAAACTTAGATTGGCGAGGAATAACCATGAACAAAGAATTACAGGTACTTGAGAGCATAAAAAAAGAAATGGCACCCCTGACGGGGCATTTGGGTCTTTATTATAAAAATTTGGCTACGGGTTTTGAATACGGTGTGGGAGAGGACGAGGTTTACGGTGCCGCCAGCGTTATAAAGCTGCCGCTGTTTTTGCACACCTTAGCGGAGTGCGAAAAAGGAAAGCTGTCTTTGGACGACCGTATCGTTACCGAGGAGAGCGACAAAGTTCCAAGCTGCGGCGCTTTGAATATGTTTACGGGCACGGTAGAAACCGATATACGCACCCTTTGCCGTCTTATGATATGTATAAGCGATAATACCGCCACCAACCGTCTGCTTCGTTACTTCGGGTTGGAGGACGTGGAGAGGGGATTCATCGCTATGGGACTTGAGAAAACCAAGATACGCCGTTTCCTTTTCGACCACAGAGAAAGCTTGCGTGGTGTGCAGAACCACATCTGCCCCAAGGAGTTGGGGATGATATTAGAGAAGTTGTACCGCGGTGAGTTCGTGAACGAGGAGATAAGCAAGTACGCTATAGACGTACTGCTTGAACAGCAGATAAACCATAAGCTTGACGGAAAGATAAACGAGGAAGTGCCTATTGCCCACAAAACGGGGGAGGATTATATGCTCAGCAACGACGTGGGTATAGTGTATGCTAAAAATCCCTTCGTAATATGCTTTGCGGGCCACGATACAGACGTGTATCTCTGGGAAGACCTGATACGTCGTGCGGCTTACAACTTGTATAAAGCACAGGAATAATGCCCCGATGGATGCTTTTTGTTGTACAAAGTCTTGACAAATAATTGTGAATAATATAAAATAAAACCATGGCATATTGTGTATGTGTAAGCAAAAGTCACGGTGCTTGTAAAATTTTTGCAAAAAACTATTTCAGATAAATTTTATCGATTTGGAAGGAGAAAACGATTATGGGACTTATTAAAGCGGGTATAGGCGCCTTGGGCGGCACATTGGCAGATCAATGGAAGGAGTTTTTCTATTGTGACGCTTTAAGCACGGACGTTTTGGTTAAGAAAGGTCAAAAGCGTACAAGCGGCAGATCCTCCAACACCAAGGGCGAAGATAACATTATATCCAACGGTAGCGGCATCGCCGTTGCTGACGGTCAGTGTATGATAATAGTAGAGCAGGGTAAGATCGTTGAGGTTTGCGCAGAGCCCGGCGAGTTTACTTATGACAGCTCTACAGAGCCTTCCATTTTTGCAGGCAGTCTCGGCAGAAGCATACTTGATACATTTAAGACCATTGGTAAGCGTTTCACATACGGCGGCGACACAGGCAAGGACCAAAGAGTTTATTACTTTAATACCAAGGAAATTCTCGGCAATAAGTTTGGCACAAAGAACCCCATAATGTTTGAGGTTGTAAACAAACGCCTTAATATGAGCAGAACCGTACAGGTAAGATGTAACGGTATCTATTCTTATGTTATAAGCAACCCCTTGCTTTTCTACACCAAGGTTTGCGGTAATGTAGAA
>JAFQHW010000043.1 GCA_017397805.1 Clostridia bacterium
CTCACAGTACAGAGGTACAGCTCTCGCCTCGGTTCGTCTTGTCTGCGCTCTTTCTCAGCACTCTGCCAAGCTGATGACAAGGTTTGTCATCAGCTTGAAAGAGAAGACTCAAATGAAGCGAGTCTTCTCTTTCTTTTTATTTAATCCAGTTCTTTAAGGCCTGTATAAAGCTCGTAATATCTGCCCTTTTGGCTGAGCAAGTCCTCGTGGTCGCCGCGTTCTATTATCTCACCGTGTTCCAAAACCATTATAGCGTTGGAATTACGAACGGTGGAAAGTCTATGGGCAATTACGAAGGTGGTTCTGTCCTCCATAAGCGCGTCCATCCCTCGCTCTATATGCCTTTCGGTACGGGTGTCAACGGAGCTGGTTGCTTCGTCAAGCACTAAAATAGGAGCCTTACTCAAAGCGGCGCGGGCAATATTAAGAAGCTGTCTTTGCCCTTGGGAAAGGTTTGCACCGTCACCCTCTATCATAGTGTCGTAGCCTTCGGAAAGCTTCATAATAAAGCTGTGGGCGTAAGCGGTTTTTGCCGCCTGTTCCACTTCTTCGTCGGTGGCATCAAGTCTGCCGTAGCGTATGTTTTCCCTGACTGTACCCGTAAACAAATGGGTATCCTGAAGCACCATCGCTATGTTTTGGCGAAGAACGTCCATTTTTATATCCTTGATGTCAACGCCGTCAACGGTGATAGTTCCTTCTTTTATGTCGTAGAAACGGTTAAGCAGATTGGTTATGGTGGTTTTACCTGCACCCGTAGAGCCTACGAAAGCTATCTTTTGACCGGGCTTTGCATACAACGAAATATTCTTAAGCACGGTTTTTTCATCGGTATATCCGAAGGAAACGTTGTCCAGTATCACGTGACCCTTGATACCCTGCTCCGAAAAGTCCTTAGCGCCTTCCGCGTCCTTGGGTTCTTCGGGCAGATCCATAATCTTGAACACGCGCTCTGCACCTGCAAGGGCGGAGAATATATTTGCCATCTGCATAGATATTTCATTAATGGGTCGAGCAAACTGGTTAGCGTACTGCACGAACACGGTAAGTTCCGCAAAAGTAAGTGCAAACGCGGAAGCTATAGCGATATCACCCGTTAAGGTCAGGAAGCAAAGGATACCGCCCACACCCGCGGTAATGGCATAGCTGAGCTTGCTGATATTACCCATAATGGGGCCCATTATGCCGCCGAAAAACATGGCTTTGGTTTGTTTTTCCTTGAGGTCGTTGTTTAAAAGCTCAAACTCCTCTATACACTCATCCTCATGGTTAAACACCTTTATTACCTTTTGTCCCGTTACGGACTCCTCTATATATCCGTTAACGGAGCCTAAAGCCGCTTGTTGAGCAGAATAATACTTTCTGCTGTGGTTGGCTATCTTGCCGCCGCCTATGGCGAATATGGGCACGAAAACTATGGTTATCAACGTAAGCAAAGGATTAATGTAAAACATGAGGCACAGGGTACCTATAAGTGTCACAGCACCAGAAACAAGGCTTACCGCCGTTGAGTCGAACATTATCCCTATATTGTCCACGTCGTTGGTAAAACGGCTCATGGTTTCGCCCGTGGCGGTGTTATCGTTGTACTTCAAGGGCAATCTCTGCACCTTGTCAAAAAGGTCGTTTCTCATGCGTTGGATAGCGCCTTGGGATATGCCTATAAGCAGCTTTTGCTGTACGTAGGTGCACACGATGGAAACCCCGTATATCAAAGCCAAAACCATAAGCGCAGTCAGCAAATAGCTAACGGTTTCAGAGGCTTTATCCCCTACTATCATCCCAACCGCGGGCTTCATGGTTTCTATTGCAGAGTTTATAATTTTATCCGCAAAATCCTTATCGGCAGAGCTTGTTCCCGCAACCTTATCCAATATGGGAACCAGCATATAAGAGCCCACGAGACTTGTAAGCGTCGTAATTATAAGGCAGGTGAAGATAAACACGTACCTTAGCTTATAGGCGGACAGATATTTAAGCAAACGCTTCACGGTACCCATAGAGCTTTTAGGTTTGCCCATGGGTCTTCCTCTGCCCGGGCCGGGACCGTGACCGGGGCCGGGGCCGCCTTTGCCCTTACCTCCGTCAGTGGAACCGAAGTTATAGCGTTTTTTAAGCTCGTCTAAGCTACGCACCATATTACTCCGCCTCCTTTCCGTCGGTCTGGGAATAGTATATCTCTCTATACTCCTCATTACTTTGGAGCAGTTGGTTATGATCGCCTATACCGGTTATTTTACCGTCGTTCATTACTATTATCATATCGGCTTCCATAACCGAGCTTATACGTTGAGCTATTATAAGCTTTGTAGAGCCTTTCAGGTCGGTACGGAAGGCTTCTCTGATTTTAGCTTCGGTGGCGGTATCTACCGCACTGGTGGAGTCGTCCAGTATCAATATCTTAGGCTTTTTAAGCAAGGCGCGGGCAATACACAGCCTTTGCTTTTGTCCGCCCGATACGTTTTGACCGCCTTGTACGATGTCGCCCTTGTAGGCGCTGGGCATTTCGTTTATAAAGCCGTCTGCCTGAGCGTGCATTGCGGCGGCGCGCACTTGCTCGTCGTCGGCATCGCCGTCACCCCAACGGAGGTTATCCTCCACCGTTCCCGAAAACAGCACGTTCTTTTGCAAAACCACGCCTATACCGTCACGCAAAGCGGTCAGATCATAGTCCTTTACGTTTACACCGTCCACGTACACGGCACCGTCATCTGCATCATAAAGCCTCGGTATAAGGGAAACGAGAGTGCTCTTACCGCAACCCGTAGAGCCTATTATACCCACGGTAGCACCCGAAGGTATCTCAAGGTTTATACTATCCAAAACCTTATCGGGACTGTTTTTGTAGTATCTGAAGGATACGTTTTCGAAACGGATAGCACCGTTTTTCACTTTGTTGGAAAGGGATGTATTTTCTCCGTTCTTTATATCGGGTTCTTCGTCCAAAACCTCTTTAATACGTTTGGAGGAAGCAATGGCACGGGAAGCGTTTATAAACAGCATGGTTACCATCATAAGGGAGAACAGTATCTGATTGATATAAGTTAAAAACGCAGAAAGCTCACCCGCAAGCATAGTGCCCGCCATAACCTGATTACCGCCCAACCAAAGGACGGTTATGGTAGTACCGTTTATAAGCAACATCATAAGAGGCTGCATAAGGATCATTACGTTCAACGCAGAAAGGCCTGCCGCTTTAAGCTCGCCGTTTGCGTTATAGAACTTACTCTTTTCTCTATCCTCTCTTACGAAAGACTTCACTACCCTTGCGTTGGTAAGATTTTCTTGTACGGTGATGTTAAGGTTGTCAATCTTGCTCTGCATTCTGGAAAAACGGGGAAAACCCGCGCGGATAACCAGAGCTATAACCACGAGTATCAAAGGAATAACTACCAGCAAAACCGTAGAAAGACTTGGGTTAGTAATAACAGCCATTATGGTAGCACCCACAAGCATACCCGGCGAACGCAAACACATTCGCAGAAGCATATTAACGAAGGTTTGCAATTGCGTTATATCGTTGGTAAGCCTCGTTATAAGAGAGCCGGTGCGGAATTTGTCTATATTGGCAAAGGAAAAGCTTTGAATTTTTTTATAAGCATCAAGCCTTAAATCCGAAGCAAAGCCTACCGACGCCTTAGCACCGAAATACGCGCCGCCCACACCGCCAAGCAGCATAAGCGCCGCGGTCACTATCATAAGCAATGCCATAGTAGTTATATACGCTACTCCGTTGCCCTGCACTATTTCATTGCCTATACCGCCGTCTATGATCTTTTGAAGCAGACGAGGCAAAATCACCTCACCCACTACCTCAACTATCATACACAGAGGTCCTAAAATAAACGCCCATTTATAGGGCCTTACGTATTTCATCCACCGTTTCAACGGGCATCACTCCTCTATATCAGTTTTGCTGAAATTTTTTTGCATTCTTTCAAATGCGTTGATAAGTACCAAAAGCTCCTGTTCCTCAAAGCCTTTAAGCAAAGTGCTGTCCAGCTCCTCAAAATACTGTTGGGAAGCCGTTTGTATCTCTAACGCTTTTTCCGTAGGACTTATTAAATTAACTCTGCTGTCCGTTTTAGAAGATACGCGGGTAATATAACCGGATTCCTGAAGCTTGTTAAGCATTACCGTTATTGCCGCGGGGCTTACGTCCATAGCCTCTGCCAACTGTTTTTGAGAAACACCGCCGCCGTTTCTGCATATAAGCATAAGCATACGATGCTGACTTCTGTGCAAGCCAAAGCTTTCCGCACAACGGGAAGCCGCGGCTTTCAGCAATCTGTTTGCACGAAGAAAACTCTTAACGGTCTTGTGTTTTATGTCCGTTCTTTGTTCTATCATAAATACCTCCGATAAAATAATTAACTTGTTAATCGTTAATAAGTTAATTATAAACAAGTTAATTATTTCTGTCAATAGTTTTTGACCAAAAATCAAAGAGAACTGTTGTATAAAATGCCACAACCGTTCTCTTGCTTTAATATGAAATTATTCAGAGGGATGTTTACTCCTCGCCGCTTTCGTCATCTTCACCCGTACCGTCATCGTCGTCATCGTAATAATACGACTTCTTGCGACGTTTTGCATTTTTGCGCTCACGCCGTTCTTCTATACGGCGATTGCGTTTTTCCGCCTGCTCACGGCGCTTTTCTCTATCCTCGCTGTCAAGAGGTGATTCAACCACTACGCCTTTTTCTTTAAGACGACGCACCGCACCGTCCCTTATAAGTGCATAAATTACAGCCGTAAACGGGATAAAGAACAGTATACCGAAAAGCCCCAGCATATCGCCGCCCACCAAAGCGGCAAGCAAGGTCCAAATAGCGGGAAGGCCAACTGATCCGCCCACCAAATGAGGGTAAATAAACTGCCCCTCCAACTGCTGAACTACCAAAAATACCGCCAAGAATATCAGCGCCTTAACGGGACTTACCAACAGCATAAGGATGGCGCCCAAAACGCATGAAATAATGGCGCCCACGTAAGGGATAAGGGCAAGAATGCCCGTAAGCACGCAGATCAACCCTGCATACGGAAGGTTGAAAACGGACATCGCTCCGAACAGAATAAGAGCTAACAGAAGCGCGTCCAAGCACTGACTGGAGATAAAGTTTGAAAAGGTTTTAAAGAAAAGGCTGCCTACGTAACAGCTTTTTTCAGCAAACTTTTTAGGGGTATAAGCATATATAAGCTGTCTTGCCTGAACGTTAAGCTTCTTCTTACCGGTTATCATATACACGGAAAATACGACACAGGAGAATATACTTATAACGATGCTTACGGTAGTCCCCGCCGCATTGATTATGGAGCCTACGAGCTCATTGGTACTGTCACCGCCGAAGATCCTCTTGATAATGTTCATAATAGACTGAGCGTTAAAATCATTTATGAAATCCTCAGCCTCTTGAAGTATCTTTATATCATGTTCTGCCAAGAAATCCTTAATAAGGGGATAATTCTCCTTTACCTTAGCCGCTATCGCCGTAACGGACGCCTCAATGTCCGGTACCATATAATTAATAAACAGCATCACTATACCCGCCAGCACACCCACTGTAAGCACAAGGCTTAAATAGGTGTTAAGGGTATGCCTTGCTTTAACGTGAAGCTTACGCTGAAGGAACGCAAAAAACCGCTCGAACCCACGCATGGGAACGTTTATTATAAAAGCTACACACGCGCCCGCAAAAAGAGGGGTCAAATAGCCAACCAGCGACATAACGACAGACATGGTGGTTTCAAAATTCCACAAAGCAACGAATAACGCAACCGAAGACAAGGCTATTATCAGATACTGTTTAAAAGTTAATTTGTTTGAGCCTTCCAAGGTTTCAAAACCGCCTTTCATATGTTATACGAATTGATTATACCACTTTTTTGCAGGTTTAGCAATAGCTTTTTGTATTTATCGTAATTGACAAATTATATATTTTATGATATTATTAGCTTGGTGTTGTATGGAACACTAATACATTGTAAGGTGTGATACGTATTATGAAATATGACGTTATTATCATAGGTGCCGGTCCCGGCGGTATTTTTACCGCGTACGAGCTTACCAGGTCCGAAAGAAATCTTAAAATTGCGGTTTTTGAACT
Organism: Clostridia bacterium; assembly: GCA_017397805.1. Classification (GTDB taxonomy): domain Bacteria; phylum Bacillota; class Clostridia; order Oscillospirales; family CAG-382; genus SIG636. Next base: position 6,108 of record JAFQHW010000043.1, read on the forward strand.
GGGCCACCCTTTGAACAAAAGAAAATGTCCCATCGACGGCAAAAAGGTTAAAAGCTGTATTAAATGCCCTACTTGCGCTATTATGAGCGGGTTTGGCGGGGCGGGCGCTTTTTCCGACGGCAAATACAATATAACCAACCGTTTCGGCGGCACTTTGTATCAGCACATAGGCAGTAACGAAGCCATAGAGCTTATGAAATACGTAGACGAGATAAACCTTGCCTACGGTGGAGAAGGCACGAAGCTTTATTCTACCGCTAACACGGAAATAAAAAAACGTTGTTTGCAAAACGGCTTGCATCTTTTGGATGCCAAGGTTAGGCATTTGGGCACCGATATTAATTACGTTGTGCTCGAAAATCTTTATGAAGAGCTTAAAGACAAGGTAGATTTCTTCTTCGACACACCCGTCCTTTCCGTTTCGGGCAGTGAGGGTGATTACAGCGTTCATACCAAGGATGCCGTTTATAATTGTGACAAGTGCGTTATCTCCGTAGGCAGAAGCGGCAGTAAGTGGATGGAGTCCGTATGTAAATCCATGGATATACCCACCATGTCAAACCGCGTGGATATAGGCGTGCGCGTAGAGTTGCCTGCGGCGGTGTTTGCCCATCTTACCGACGAACTTTATGAGAGCAAAATAGTTTACCGCACGGAAAAATTTGAAGACTTAGTGCGTACATTTTGTATGAACCCTAACGGTGTCGTGGTTAACGAGAACACCAACGGCATCGTAACGGTCAACGGACACAGCTACGAGGATAAGGCTAAGCACACGGAAAACACAAACTTTGCTCTGCTTGTAAGCAAGCATTTTTCCGAGCCGTTTAAGGACAGTAACGGCTACGGCGAAAGCATAGCCAAGCTTTCCAATATGTTGGGCGGCGGTGTTATCGTACAGCGGTTCGGTGACTTGGTAAGAGGCAGAAGAAGTAACGAGTCACGCATTAAAGAAAGCTACGTAACGCCTACGCTTGCCGCCACCCCCGGCGATTTAAGCCTTGTAATGCCAAAGCGCATACTTGACGGTATTATAGAGATGATTTACGCTTTGGATAAAATAGCGCCCGGTACCGCAAACGACGATACCTTGCTTTACGGCGTAGAGGTTAAATTCTATAATATGGAGGTTGAGATCGATAACAGCCTTCAAACCAAGAATAAGGGGTTGTACGTAATAGGAGATTGCTCCGGCGTTACCCATTCCCTCTCCCACGCTTCCGCAAGCGGTGTGTTCGTGGCAAGACATATTTTAGGGGTAAATTAAGCTTCCCAAAAGGAGGTTTTGCGAGATGAATTATAAATCTTGCATAAGTAAAACCAAAGCTTTTTTTGCACGGAAAAGCGAAGCGTTCAAGCAAACTCGGCTTTTTGAGTGGATCAAAAAATATGTAGTTTCCCCGCTTGTAAGGTTTTACGAGCATAAGTTTTTGCTTTGCTTGATTACTGCCGCGGTTTTGAATTTCGGTATTGAGATCGCTTCGCGCAGGTCGTTTTCTAGGCTTATGCTCCATGTTGTGGATAATTTCCATATGTTCCTGTTCGGAACTTCCGTCATTGCGTTAACCCTTTGCATTTCCATGCTGTTTAAGCGCAGACTGTTCGTATATGGGGTAATTACGATAACCTGGATAGCGTTGGGTATAAGCAACGTAAGCATGCTGCTTAACCGTTCCAATCCGCTGATGCTTGTGGATCTGCTTATTCTACGTTCGGGACTTAGCCTTTCCACTATGTATATGCCCACGTGGACCATCGTGCTTTTGGTGTTCGGCGTGTTCTTGTGCATCGTTTTCTTGATATGGCTTTTTAAAAAGTGCCCCAAGGAACAGGTAAGATACAAGCGCGCTATTGCATTCACTTTATGTATTGCCGTTTTGGTTGGTGGACTTTCCTTCATTTTTTCTATATACGAGGTGGTTTCACCCAACCAAAGACTGCCCGACGACTACGACAACTGCGGTTTTGTTTACTGCTTCCTTCACGGCATAGTGGATACGGGTATTTCCGAGCCTGACCTTTACGACACCGAGGCAATACAAGACCTTAAAGAAGTGATAAACTCCGTAGAGGAGAAGGTACCCGAAAAGCTTCCAAATATAATAGTGCTTCAGCTTGAATCCTTTATGGATATGTACCGCATTGCAGGGGCGGAATATTCGGAAAATCCACATCCGTATTTCTCGAGCCTTAAAGAAGAATATCCCCACGGATTGTTAACCGTTAACGCATTGGGAGCTTGTACGGCTAACGTGGAATACGAAGTGCTTACCAGCACCGACATAAGAAGCTACGGCTTTGATGAATATCCCTACCTCAGCTATCTGCAAAACAGTCCCATGGAATCGGCGCCTTACGTGTTGAAGGAGCTAGGATATACCACCACCGCCATCCATAACCATAACGGCGGCTTCTACGGCAGAAACGAAGCCTATACGAATTTAGGCTTTGACAGATTTATTCCTCTCGAGGCTTTCGGAGAATTGAAGGACGAAGACTATACGTATTCCAAATATTGGGCTAACGATTCTCTTATTTTAGAGCAAATACAAGGCACCATGGAAAAATCCGACGGATCCGATATGATAATGGCTGTAACGGTACAATGCCACAGTAAATATCATACGGAGTATTTGGAGGATTTTGATTATCCGCTGACTGTTGGCGGATTTGAGGACGACGAAGTATATACCAATATGCTTTTGTATTACTCCGCCATGGCAAGAGAAGAGGACGAGTTCGTTGAAAGCGTTCTAAATTATCTGGAAGGCTTGGATGAAGAAAGCATAGTTATAATGTACGGCGACCATCTGCCCACGTTCATCGAAAGCAGTGAGCAGCTGAGAGATTACAGAGACGGTGAAAACCCTAACGCCAAGTACGATTCCGAATACGTTTTGTGGTACACAAGCGGCTTGACTGCCGATGTATCCGTTACCGAGGAAAAGAAAATGCATTCCTACGAGCTTTTACCTTACGCTTTGGACAGCGTGGGAATAAGGACGGGGAATATAATGCGTCTTTATTACGCAGACCTCTCCACGGAGGAGATAAACGAGTACCGCGACATATTGACCTATGATATTCTGGAAGGCGATAACGCTTTCTTCGGCGGCAAAAACCCCTACGAAACGGTGGAAACCGAGATAGGACTTACACCGCTTGCGGTTTCGGGTTATACGATAGAGGACGAAACTTTGTACATTGAAGGAGAGGGTTTTACCCCTTCCACTCAGGTATTCGTAAACAACAGCCAGTATTCATCGGTGTATGTAAGTCCCAACCGCATGAAGCTTACAGAGGAGCTTACCGTTGAAAACGGTGACGTTATAAGCACCAAGCTTGTTACCACCGACCTGAAGGTGCTTTCGGTAAGTGAACCGTATCAGGTGGGCGACCTTCCCCAGTCCGTGGTAACCAACAAAGGTGAAGCGGGGTTCCACTCTGCCGTTATTTGGGGTGTGATTTTTGCGGTTGCGGCTGTCTTTATTTGTGTGTGCACGATTGTATATGTAAAAATCCGCAAAGGCAAAAAGGCAAAAAACGAAAACCTTATTTAATTTAAGCTCAAAAAGTCCGCCGTAAAAAGCGGACTTTTTGCATAATGTATTATTTGATGCTTCTTTGTCTTGGTTGTTAGTGTATTATCAAGAAAAAATTGTAAAGCTTTAATTTTAGCTATTGACTAATTGCGCTTGTGATGCTATAATGATTGTGCACAATTATACACGGGTGCTTTGTGTATAATGTGACTACATTTAACAAACGGAGGCGTTATTAGTGAAGATCAAACGCATTCTCGCTACCATTTTATCCATGGTAATGCTAATGGGGCTTGTTGTTGCATTTCCTTCTGCTCTCAAGACCATTGAGGCAAGTGCGGCAGTAACCACCAACTATGCACTTACCGCTACCTACAGAGGCGGAGACACCAATATTTGTAACGGTACTTCCGCCGGCTACGGTGAGGACAATTGGAACTCTTACCACAGCGGAAGACTTAACGATGGCAAAATTTCCGCTTCTTACCTTGACAGTTACATGTTAGAAAACGTAGAAATGTATATTAACGGTTTTGCACCCGGTACTGTATACGTTTACTACAAACTTGCAAGCGTAGTAAACGTTACCGAAGTTAACGTTTATACCAGCACAAGAAACCCTGCTAACAGCACTTCCAGAGCACATCCCTCTTCCGTCAACGTATATGTTGGTAACAGTGAATCTTCTACCAACGCTTTAGGCGCTGTTAATTCATCTGCATATAACGCAGGTGTAAACAAAAACACCGCCAACGGTTCCATAGTGGGTAACTATGTAATAATCGAAATGGCTATACCTTCCTATACACAATGCGTTATAGCTCTTACCGAGGTTGAGATATTAGGTACACCCACTTCCGTAGTTAACGTTGCTCCCAACGCTATGTACAGAGGTTCCGACGACAGCGTACCCAACAACGGCACTACCGACACCAGCTGGGGCGAAGCTAATTGGAACACTTATCACAACGGCAAGCTTAACGACAACATTATATCCACTACTTACATTGATAACGACCATGAAAAGAACGTAGAGTTTTGGAGAACCGGTTTTACCGCCGGCACCGTTTACGTTTACTTCCAACTTCCCGCAGAAATGGAGATTTTAGAGGTTAACGTTTATACTAATGACAGATCTCCCACAGGTTCCAGCACGAGCAGATCTCATCCGTCTACCGTGGGCGTATACGTAGGCTCAAGTGAAAGTGCTTCTGCCTCGTTGGGTTCTACATCATACAAAGCATATAACGAATCTGTAAGGAAATACACCGCAAGCGGTTCTGCAAAGGGTAATTACGTAGCAATAGCTCTTGAGATTCCCTCCGTTACCAAATGCGTTATCGCGCTTACGGAAGTTCAAATATACTGCAACGTTGAAACCTCCGAAAACGATAACGTTGCAGGCACCGCCACCTACAGAGGCGCAGACGACGTTGTGAGCAACGGTACCTCCGCAGGCATCGGCGAGAACGATTGGAACACTTACCACAGCGGTAAGCTTAACGACGGCGTTATATCTTCCAACTATTCCAACTCAGATCAAGCTAACAACTTAGAAATATACAAGACCGGCTTTATTACCGGTGCTACTATGTATATTTACTTCAAGCTACCCGAAGCCATACCGATTACGGAAGTTAATGTATACTCCAACGATATGAACCCGGCGAGTGACACCAACTCGTCAAGAGAACATCCCGAATCCGTAACGGTTTACGTAGGCACGAGCGAAGGCGCGGGTTCCGTTTTGGGCACTGCTTCTTATACCGATTACAACGCATACGTACGCAAATTCAGCGCAAAAGGCTTGTTGACCGGTAACTACGTATCTATAGCCGTTAAGATTCCTGCAACGGGTACCTCCTGCGTAACCGCGCTCACCGAGGTTGAAATAATGACCGTTGGCGACAAGACTTTAGACGCACCCGTTCTTTCCATCAACACCAAGCAGGCTTCCTTCACCGTTCCCACGATCACTTGGGAAGCAGTTGAAAACGCAGAGGTTTATGACGTATACCTCAACGGCACACTCGTAGTTGAAAACACCACTACCTGCTCTTATACCCCCGACATCGCTCCCTTCAACCTTTACGGTTATGACGGCAACAGAACTTGTGAGAGCGTTACCGTTATTGCTAAGGGTACCGATTATGAGGATTCCGAAGCTTCCAAGGCAGTAGAATTCCTTTACGTTCCCAAGCCTACCGATATAAACGGCAACGAAGTTACAAGCGCTGACGTTATCATCGATGCAGGCCACGGCGGAGCAGACATCGGCTCTACCCTTGATACCAGATATGAATCCAACGATAACCTTACCATAGCACTTGCAATAGGTAAGCTTTTAGAGGACGTAGGCTATACCGTAGCTTACACCAGAACCGACGACTCTTTGGACAGCGTTTATACAAAGGCTGCTATGGGCGTTGCAGGCGACTTTGACGTATTCCTTTGCTTACACCGCAACTCCTATACCGATGCTACCGCAACCGGTTCTCTCTACTATTACCTTGAAGGCGATACCGACAGCCAAGCACTCGCAAATGCTATCGAAGCAGAGATCGTAGCAGACGGCATTTGGGACAACAAGGGCTCTCAAGCCAGTAGCTTTATAGTTCTTACAAAAGACGACGTTACTGCTTGTCACATGGAGCTTGGTTATATAAGCTCTGCTGATGACAACGCTAAATTTGATACTTATCTTAACGAAACCGCACAGGCTATCGCTCGCGGTACCATCAACTATTTAAACGATGCTGTAGGCTACGAAGGCATACTTGAAAAGCCCGTTGCAAGCACCATCAACAACGCAGCAGCTTCCGTTTCCACCACAGTGGCAAGCACTGCAGGCTCCGTTCTCGACATCGAAGGTTGGGTTCTCAATACCTACGGCGTTGAATCTTATGAATACAGCGTTGACGGCGGCGACTGGACAGCTTTAGAGGTTTACGACCGCAGCAGTGAGCTTTCCGGCTATACCAACTACAAGAATACTGCCAACGCAGGCTATCGCGGCTCCATAAGCACCGAAGGCTGGGCTGATGGTATGTACACGATTAACGTAAGAGGTACCAACGTTTGGGATTCTACTACCAAGCGCACCAACACCTTTGACGTTGCAACCATTTATCTCACAGTAAGAGCTGACTACGTTCCCGGTCAGTACACCGTAACCTTCGTTGGCAAAGACGGTGACGTTCTTTCCACACAGATAGTATTGGAAGGCGAAGCAGCAGTTGCTCCCGTAGCTCCTTCCGTTCAGGGTTACAACTTCAGCGGTTGGGACAATGCATTTGATAGCGTAATGGCTGATATGGTAATTACCGCTCAGTACACCGCTAAGGAATATCCTTTCCAGGCTCCTACCTTCGGTCTTACCGTTGAAGCACAGTTGGGCACCTTTGATCCCGACGGTCCCGAAGTTGACAACATTCCCGTAGGCGAATACATAGCAGTTGATATAAAACTCGACAGCGTTGATATTGAAGCTAATCCTTGGGGTATTGCTTCCTTTGAAGCACTTCTTCAGTTTGATACCGAGGCACTTATTCCTTTGTACTACAACCAGCAACAGTTGAACGGCGAAGTAGGCGTTACCGATCCTATGCCTATTTACAGCTGGCCTACCTACACTGTAAGCCTTACTGTTCCCGGTCTTTCTGCTCCTGTAGTTTATGACCTCTTCGCAGTTAAGGGTCTTTGCTGGTCCTATGCTTACCTTATGTCCGACGGTTCCTTCGTTGGTACCGGCGAAGTTCCCGAAGGCGATCCCGATGCAGACAGAGAATTCTCTATCGATAAGGGTTACCTCAAGCTTACCTACCTTATCAACTCCGAAAAGTATAAGCTCAGTACCGGTATCGGCGACGAAGGTATGTTCCCCGAAGATAACATCGTTATGCGCCACTACTTCAAGGCGGCTGACGGCTCCTTCGACGTAGGCGAAAGCTTTACCTTCACTGTTCCCGATGCACAAAACAAGGACCAATACGGCAACGATATACCCGAAGGCGAACTTCCTTACGCAGGCACTTGCCAGCTGTACGGCGCTTCTTATCAGGGTCCCGATGCTCCTATCTCCCACTTGAACGCATACGGCATGGGTGATACCACCACGTTAACCATTGCCGAACAGACCAAATACTACAACGTAACCTTCTTGGATATGGACGGCAACCAGATAGGCGACGTTCAATCCGTTGAAGAAGGCACTGCCGCAGTTGCTCCCGAAGCGCCCGAAGTTGAAGGTTATACCTTCACAGGCTGGGACGTTGAATTCAACAATGTAACTGCAGACCTCATAGTTACTGCTCAGTACACCATTAACACCTACACTGTTACCTTCGTAGCAGGTGAAGGCGGCTCTATCAGCGGTACTGCTTCCGTAAAAGTTGACCACGGAACCAACTTAAGCACGGTAACCTACCCCGATGCGGTTGCTGACACGGGTTATGAGTTCTCTGCTTGGGATGTAACCGAAGGAACCGTTACCGGCGATATGATTATTACGGCAAGCTTTACCGAAAAGGCTCCCGCTGAATTCTTCGTATTTGAAGAAACAGCAGACGTTACCTACGTTGTAAAGAGCACTGTTACCACCAACCTTTACTTCAAAGCAGGCGGACTTACCGCTGCTGAGATGAAGGCACTGTTCGTAGACCTTGACATTACAATTACCGACGCTAAAGGCAACACTGTTGATGACACAGCCCTCGTTGGCACAGGTGCTACCATCACCTCCACCATCGACGGTGTATCCCAGTCCCTTACAATAGTAGTTCTCGGTGACATAACCGGCGACGGTGAAATCAACGGTTCTGACTATGCACAGGTACTCCTTTGTGCTAAGGGTAAGAAAACGATTACCGACGCCGCTAAGCTTCAAGCAGCAAACGTTGTTGGTCCCAATGCTGACGGCACGGTTTCTGCTGAGGACATTTCCGGTACTGACTATGCTCAGGTTCTCCTTATAGCTAAGGGTAAGAGAACTTCTTTCAACACCCAGGTTAAATAAGCTAACTTAATAAAAACTCAGTTTTTATCCCCCCTGCCAAGCAGGGGGGATCTTTTCGTATTGACTAAATTTAAAATGTCCAAAATTAATAACTGAGCGCGTAATAAATCCATTGTGCAAACCTACAATTATTTACTGTTTCTACATCTGTACACAAAAAGGATTACGAGACAAATATACCATAACTTATATGGTTTAAATAGTAAAACATCACCAAATTCCAAAGCTAAGCAAGGGTTATATTTTACAAAACACAGCTTAGCAATATGCACAAAATACTTTTGCTTGCGCAGTAAAAACTGTATAAATAATAACTAAAACTATTGACAAATCTATATTTTTAAGCTATCATTATCGTAAGTTCAAATGTATAGTCGTTGGTTAATTATTCTTTCCCGACGGTATATGCATTTATTGTGTTCTCCACTTCATTTGCGAAGGCAACAGCAATTGGAAAATGCAAAAAATAAATTAATTAGGAGGAAAAAACCTAATGAAAAGACGCGCTATAGCAACAATCCTTTCAGTAATGATGCTACTGTCTTTGCTTACCGCTTACCCCACGATTATAAGCGTTGGTGCGGTTGGCGAAGTTCAGACCATCACAGCTACCGCAGAAGATGATTACGGCAGTGGTAGTGAAGCTAACGTTACAATTACTGCTCCTACCAGCGTAGTTGTTGGCGAAACCTTTGAAGTAGTTTATCAGTTCCACGATTACGTTACTTCCACCGGTAACCCCGGTTGCTTCGTTATCGATTCCACAATCGATACAAGCTTAGTAACCCTCGACCCTTCTATGCATGAAGCTGATTACACAGCAATTATCCAAGAGCCCACCACAGTTGCATGGGAACTCTCCGGTAATACAATGAACGCATTGGAAGCTGGTCAGAGCGGTTGGCACACAATCAGCTACACCACCATCGAAGAAGATCCTGCAACGGCTGATACTCTTACCGTTAAGGTTAAGTACGTTGCAAATGCAGTAGGCGAAGCCTCCTTCAATTTCAAGAAAATTGAATTCCAGGATGCTTGGGCTTCCGAATTCTATTACTTCTATCCCGATAACTTCACGGTTAACATAGTAGAGCCCTCTTATCACACCGTTACTTTCTTGGATATGGAAGGCAATGCGATAGGCGAGCCTCAATCCGTTAAGGACGGCGAAGATGCCGTTGCTCCCACAGCTCCCGAAGTTGAAGGTTACACCTTCACCCAATGGGATAAGGACTTCACCAACGTAACTTCTGACCTTGAAGTTAACGCACTTTACGACAGACTTTCTTATGAGGTTAAGTTCTTCGATATGGACGGCAACCAGATTGGTGATACTCAAACCGTTTATTACGGTGAAGATGCTGTTGCTCCTACCGCTCCCGAAGTTGAAGGTCACACCTTCACCCAATGGGATAATGATTACACAAACGTAACTTCTAACCTCGACGTTAAGGCACTTTACGACAGACTTTCTTATGAGGTTAAGTTCTTCGATATGGACGGCAACCAGATTGGTGATACTCAAACCGTTTATTACGGTGAAGA
>JAFQHW010000044.1 GCA_017397805.1 Clostridia bacterium
ATTTCACCATCGTTTCTATGGTTGTTATTTCTCTTTTCTTCTAACATTTTCATCACCCGCATCCATTATACCACATTTACGCAAAAAAGCCCAGTATAAACTGGACTTTTTCGACAGTCTGAAACAAGGAGGCGAGCCTCCTTGTTTTTCTACTTCATTGTATTTGTATGTTTTCTTTTTCGTGCTCTGTGACTTTGTCAGTGGTCTGAGCCGTGGGTGACTGATGTCAACCCACGGCTTAGCTTTTTATTTATTAGTAATGATAAAAGCTAATTGTTGCGTTTTCGTAGTCAACGTCTTTTATATATCCGTAGAATAATAATCTTTCAGCTGTATATCCGTCAAGCAGAATTTCGCCGTCAACAAGCTCACGGATAAAGTAATTTGACCCTTCAACTCTCGGCAAACCGAAATCTTTCAAAGTAGTATCAACGCGATATACAGATTCTCCGTAGTCGATTACGAAGGTTTCGCCCTCCCAGTATGTATCCACAATATCCGGAAAGTTTTCAAGTATTGCAATCAACGGAAGTACACAGTCGCCTCTGTTATTTAAAATCTTAGCATTTTCATATACGTAGCTTTTACCGTAAATTTCGAAGGTGCAGTTTTCCTTTATGGGCATTTCGGGCAATTCCGGTAAAAGATTTGCATCAAACTTCAAAATACCTGCGGCATCAAGGCTATTAACTTCACCGTCATCGTTAAAGTCGCCCGTTATGTAGCCGTCACAACCTTGCCAGGTTTCGCCGTTGATAATATCTGCATCGTATTTCAAAATCTGTGCCGCATCAAGGCTGTTAAGAGAATTATCGCCGTTCACGTCAGCAGGGGAAACAACCGTGACGGTACATTGGGCGGTAGCATAAGCACTGCCGCTGTACACATAAGTTACTGTTGCCGTACCGGGAGCAATCCCAAAAATTTCCGCTGTTTGGTCTATATAGCTATCTACATATAATCTGATGCCGCCGTACGTTGTTATGGATAGTACACTGTCGTCGTTTACCGTCCAGCTTTCATTAGCGCCGGGGGATCCGGGAGGAACGGAATCTTCTGTGTAGAGATGTGCTTCGATAATGCCGTTTTTATTTGAAAGTGCATCAATATACTCAACAACTTCTTTTACGGGCACATTGGAAAAACTACCGCCATCTACAAAATATCCGCAGTAAACTCCGCTTTCCGTTGGTTGATTGTCAACGTAGTTCGACCCCGAAGTAAAAGCAAGGGATAGCCAAAAGTCTTCGTCCAACGATTCGTCGGGCACGCCCCAAAAATCCTCAATACCGCAATCAGCAAAACAGCCGTATTCTATATCGTCCATGCTTATAATATCGTGGTCAACAACAAACGTTACGCCGAAAACAATGTCATGACCATATAAATCCATAGATGCTATATCAATGGTTGCGGTTTGACCAACCAACAGTGTAATGTCGCTTTTATCAAGCTCTGCGGTGGAAGCGGGAAAACCCGTAAGGTCGTCTTCTTCTGCCCTTGTTACCAAAGCGTTTTCGGTAACGGCATCTAAAGTGGCATCCATATCATCATTTACGGTTAATACAAGGGTGTAGGTGTAGCCGCCTACGATTTTATCCTTATCAATTACGTAAACGTCGTTACAGTCAACTTCGGGAAAATCCTCTGCCCCAAAGTCACGCTCTTCCTCTACGGTTGAATAAACGATAATGCTGTTTTGACCGTCGGTAATCGGCGTTTTTTCCGCCGCAATGGCTGACACGGTCGGCACCAGTGAAAGAATAACAACAACGGATAGTAAATACGTTAGTATTTTTTTCATAATCATTTCTCCTTTTTAGAATCATTTTCCCTTGTAGGGTGTATTCATTATTGTATTCGTCAAACGCCAAAATTCAATAGTTTAGGATAAAATGCGCAAAAATAGGGATAATTAATAACTGTTTTTCCTTTTCAATAATATAACGAATAAAACGCCAAAAATCCTCGCTTGATTTTATAATTTTCAGTCCAATTTCAGTTTATATATGTATTGTCAAGGGCAGATTTTTAGGCTTTTTTAAAGATGCTCTATATAAAAAAAGCAAGGAGTGCAGTGGTTAACGGCACCCCTTGTATTTTTATCTGTTAAGTATAAGCTTTGTAAGCTCTACGGGTTCAACAATAGTGTTGCCCTTGTAAACGCGCATATTACCGGAAGCTATTTCGTCTATCAAAATAACCTCGCCGTTGTTGTAGCCAAACTCAAATTTAATATCCCAAAGGTCAAGTCCTATGCTTTTCAAATCGTCGGCAACTATTTTGGTGATTTTAAGCGTCTGCTCCTTCATGCTGGCAAACATCTCCTCGCTCATAACGCCAAGAGCCGCTAAGCCTTCGGAGGTAACGAGGGGGTCACCTTTCTCGTCGTTCTTAAATGTGCATTCAACGTAACCGCCTTCAAGAACCGTGCCGTCCTTCATATATTCGCCGTATCTGCGTATGAAACTGCCGGTAGCCACAAGACGGCAAATAACTTCAAGTCCGTGACCGAAAACGGTAGCGGGAAGTACTTCCATGGTGGCATTATCCACGTCCGCGCTTA
>JAFQHW010000006.1 GCA_017397805.1 Clostridia bacterium
GTTATTTGTCTTTGTCAGCAATTCAAAAGCCCCGTGGCTTTAAACCACGGGGCCTTTACTATGTGTTAAATTTAAACCTTAAATTAGTTCCAAATTTCGATTTCTTCAAGCTGGATTACATAGCCGCCGTCAGAAACGAGGATAATTCTAACGAACTTACCCTTAGCTGCTTCGGTAAGCTTGTAGGTGCAGTTGAAGTGTTCAACGTTAACAACGGTTTCGTCGAGGTTGCTCTTGATTTCAGGAGCGCCGGGAACGGGAGTTTCTTCCATGTTGCCGTTAAGCTTGGTCCAATCGGTGCCGTTGTCGGAGATCTGAGCAAGACGAAGCTTAAAGCCACGGTTGCCGCCGCCAACCTTAGCGTTACGAACCTGACGGAATACGATGGAGTTGATGTCACCGTAGTAGTCACCGAGGTCGATAACGTACTCGAAGAGCTTGTTGGTACCAACGAGCATTACGGAGATACCGGTCTTACCAACCATGGAACCTGCATATTCTTCATCAGCGATGTCACCAACGATACCGTCGGTCATCTTCTTGAGATCAACGTCAGACCAGCTGAGGTTACCGTCGGAGTAGCCGAGGTAAAGGTAAGCGGGGTCAGTGTCAGTACCGTCTCTGGTGAGAGTGTAGGTCTTGCCAAGAGCATAGTTGGTCTTGGTGGGGGTGGTGATATAATCGCCAGTGGGGCCGGGAGCGGGTTCGTCTATAGAAGGTTCTTCAGTAGACACGGACTCTTCGGAAGAGGTGGATTCTTCAGAAGAAGTGGATTCTTCGGAAGTAACGTCTTCAGAGGGAGCTGCGGTGGTTTCTTCGGAAGTAGCGTCGTCTTCAGAGGAAGCAGCGGTAGAACCTTCGGTAGATTCAACCTTGGACTGTTCTGCGGGCTTAGAGGAATCGTCGGTAGTGTCGTCGCCGCCGCAGGATGCGAGTGCGAATGTCATGGTAAGAACCATGGCAACTGCCAAAAGCATAACTAAAAGCTTTTTCATGTTTTTTTCTCCTTTTAAATAATAATTGGGTTCTTTAACATTATACTCAAGATTTTTTCCTTTGTCAACATCTTTTTTACTATTTTGGTATATTTTAGTGGATATCCGGGAAAAGTAATAAAATACTTTAAAAAATATCTGCCAAGAAATTATGAACTGACACCGTGAATTTTATGCGTTTTTAACGGAGGCGTATTGACAAAGGAAGGTTTTACATATAAAATAGCGTATATAAAAACTAATACGGTAGATAATTACCCCGTATCACTTGTAAGGGGGCGATAATTACGGCCGTTTTTAAAACGACGCTTGCGTGTCTCCTTTGCTTTGCTGTTGTTGGCACCCTGGAGACGGCGTCAAAGGAGGTAAAAGCGATGGAAAACAGTTATATTCCCACCATAGTAGAGGACATCATTCCCGAGGGCAGTCCGGTTCGACCGGGCGTGGTAGTTGAAAAAAAGAAATACGTGGTTATCCACAACACGGGCAATCCCGTTCCTACCGCTACCGCAAAGGCTCACGCCGCCTATATACGCAGCCTTTGTGAGGATCCCGTAAGACAGGTATCATGGCATTATACGGTGGACGATAAGGAAATATACCATCACGTTCCCGATAATGAAAACGCCTGGCACGCCAGCGACGGCTCCTATGGTGAGGGCAATTTTTACGGCATAGGCATTGAGATATGCGTAAACGGATTTCCCGGAAAGTACGAGGGCGAGGAGTACGAGGCGTGGCTGCCCAAATTCAAGCAGACCCTTCGTAACGCCGCTTATCTTACAGCAAAGCTTATGAGGGAAAACGATATAGATATAGACGGCGTAAAGCAGCACTACGATTTTGCAAGGGACAGAAAGAACTGCCCTATGCAGATGCGTTATACAAGCATTTCCCGTTCCTACACCAGAGATAACGGCGATATGTGGCGTTATTTCCTAGGCGAGGTAAAAAAAGAATACGCAAAAACGGAGGCATAAGTTAATGAAAAGAGTATTTATCAGCGCAGATATCGAGGGTACTTGCGGTATAGTTGATTGGCAGGAGACCGAGGTTGGCAACGCATACAGCGATTACTTCCGCGCTCAGATGACCAAAGAGGTTGCGGCGGCTTGCCGCGGTGCACTTGCGGCAGGGGCAGACGAGGTGCTTATTAAGGATGCTCACGACAGTGCCCGTAACATATACCCCGACAGACTGCCTAAGCAGGTAAAGATAATCCGTTCTTGGAGCCGCAATCCCCTTTCCATGATGATGGGTATAGATAAGGATTTTGATGCAGTGTTCTTTACCGGCTACCACAATGCCGCCAATACGGGCAGTAACCCCTTGGCACATACAATGACCACCAGCGTTACCTCTTATACCATAAACGGCGTTACCGCCAGCGAATTTTTGATAAACAGCTACACAGCCGAGTATTTCGGCGTTCCTGTTGCGCTTCTTACGGGCGATAAGGGGCTTTGCGAAAGTGCTGAGAAGCTTAACAAGGGAATCATTACCGTACCCGTTTCCGAGGGGGTTGGTAACTGTTCTCTGTCTTTGCACCCCGAAAGAGCCTGCGAGCTTATAGAGGAAGCCGCCTTTAAGGCGTTCAGCGGCGTCAACAAGGACTGCCGTATAGAGCTTCCCAAGGAAATAGAGGCAGTGGTTAGCTTCCGCCGTCCTCAGATGGCGTACCGCGCTTCTCATTATCCCGGGGCGTATCTTATAGATCCCAGCACCGTTGGTTTCAAATGCAAGGATTATATGGATTTCCTTCGCTTCGAAATGTTTGCGGTGTAACAAAAAAGGCACGGAACGCAAAAACGTAAAAAATTTTGGCAATAAAGATGAAAAACCGCAATATTATGCGGTTTTTCTTTTTTGTATTCGTATGTTTTTGCTTTGGATGATTATAACCGCTCGCAGTACTTAGTACAGCTTCGGGTTATAATCATCCAATCCGCACTCTTTTTTGTCACACCGCAGCGGTGTAATACAAGGAGACAAAAAAGGCACGGAACGCAAAAACGTAAAAAAATTTTGGCAATAAAGATGAAAAACCGCAATATTATGCGGTTTTTCTTTTTTGTA
>JAFQHW010000007.1 GCA_017397805.1 Clostridia bacterium
CCATCCCGTTCTCCACCTTCCGCTACGGAATGGTAGCGGCGAGTGTGCTTTTGTTTGTTTTATTTCTCCGTATTCCTACGGGTAATGAGCATTTGCCGCGGTTCGTGAAAAAGAGCGATGGCATTATCGCACCTAAAAAGATGATGTGGGGCACCTATCTTCTTATGTTCATTGTTGCGCTGATGAGCGTTGCCGGCCCTGCGATTGTCGGTAAGGTAGAACACGGCGTTTCCATTATGTATTTGATCGTGGCACTTTCTTGTTTTTCCATGTACTTGATCCACAAAAAAGCGAACATTCATCCTTTCCGGCTGATGCCCATTCTTGTGGGGCTGGGCGGACTCGGTTTCCTTTTGATGCTCGTTACCGATTACGTTCCCGCTTTTGCCCCTGTTGCCTGCGGGCTGATCGGATTCGGTATGGCTGCCGCCATATTCGGGCCGCTTTACGGTGTGCCGATCATGAAGTCCTATCCATCCAAGTTCATAGCACCCTCTATCATCGGTCTTGCTTTCTCGGCGGTTCTCGTTCACGCCGTGATTGCCGAGATATTCCTCGGCGCACCTACCGCGCTGTACATCTTCTATGCGGTGATCATGGGTGTGCTTGTGTTCGTATATATGCAGGTGGAGCCGTTCCTGATGTTCACCCTTCGCCGCCGTATCGCCGATGAGGAGAGCGCCGTTGAAGCAGAGGCTGAAACGGAGCTTGTGCGTAAGGTTGAGGAAGTATCTTCGGATGACCCGCTTCTAAAGCTCAGTCCCAAAAAGCGCCGGGTTGCGGAGCTTATCTGCCTTGGTTATACCAACAAGGATATTGCGGTAACTCTCGTTATTTCCGAGCATACGGTTAAGGATTACGTGAAGGATATTTATTATACGCTTGACGTTCACAGCCGCATAGAGCTTGCGGCGCTTGTTAACAATTACCGCTTGGTAAACAAAAAAGGGATGTAAAAAATGTCTGAACCGCAAAAAAGAAAATAATTAACAAGGGATGTAAAAATCAGAGGCTGTCTCAAATTGAAATTTTGAGATGAAACCATATATAAAAGCTACAAAAAAATCAAGGGCATTCAAGCGATGTCCTTGATTTTTTGTTAAGCTTGCACATAACGTTCACAATTTGTTAATGCTATGAGACAGCCCCTGATTTTGCAACAATTATTTGCTTGCTAAGATTTTGTTTGCTTCTTCTGCAGAAATTTCCTTCATGGTTTCGCCGCAGCATTTAATACCGCAGTTTTGGCAAGTGCAATCGATCAACACCTTAACCATTGCACCGCATTTTTCGCAAAGTACGATTTTATCCATATCTACACCTCCTTATTGGTTGAATCTTTTGAATAAACTGATCAGTTCGTCGAGAGTGTCCAGGTCGCCGTTTTCCAAATCTCTGGTTACGCAGGTATAAAGATGATTTTCCAAAATGTGCGAGGACAGGCTTTTGACGGAGTTTTTGACGGCAGAAAGCTGAACCAACACGTCGTTACAGTAGGCGTCGTCTTCTATCATTTTAGTTATGCCTTTGATTTGCCCGTTTATTCTGTTTAGTCTGTTGATTATAAGCTTTTTTTCGGCATCGCCCCGCTTGGTTTTCTTGTTGCAACAATTGTTATCCATATTTTACCCTCCCTAATCATCCCACGAAGTCTGACGACTTAGTTGGAACTTCTCGACAAAAACATAATATACCCCGTGGGGGTATATTGTCAATAGGGGGGTATATTTAAAATTTTAATGTGATGATTTTGTGCAAATAGGGAACAACAACGCCCCCTGCTACTTGTAGCAGGGGGCGTTGTTTACAGACGGAAAAGATTCCGAATACATCTATCTGTAATATTGTTTGTTGGCGTCGATGAAATCTTTTGCATCGCTTGCCCATTTGCCGTTTTCCACATCCGTTGCCGAATAGTTCTTTTTCGGCTCGTGGTTTACCACGCTTATTGCAATAATAATTATGATTATTATTACACCAACGATATAAAAGACTGCGCTTCCCCTATTGCCTTTATTGTCTTTGGAGAAGATGGAAGGGTAGTAAAAGGACCCCTTGAAGCCGTCGTCGTGCCCTCTCAGTTCGACGATCTTGTCGCAATATTCCTGTATGTTGTCTATTTCCGTAAACGTATATACGTATCTATCTTTTGTAATCACAGTTAAAGCTTTCATGCCGGAATGGTTATAATTTTTCTTGACGCTTTCCACGTTGGACAAATAAATGGTTTTTTGTTGGCTGATGTTTACTGCATAACCTTCCAACCTGTCACAATATAAATTCAACGGCTTTCTTCCGCGAAGAGTATCGACCAAAATCATTATACCCGTATAACATATGCCTCCAATGCACATTATGGAGCGGAACTCTTCCATATCGCTGTCCATGTTAACCGAAGCAAAAAATATAGTCCATATCAAACCCAGCGCGGCAAATATTTTTAAAAGTATCGATGCTAAAGACTTGTGGGTTTTTATTTTTTCCACAAGGACAGTGTTCGGGTTGGCGGTTTTGGCATTTGCGTTATTCTTCATTAATATCTCTCCTCAAATTTTAAAATTCGACCTATTATACCACCATAATTGCATTTTGTCAACATATTACAATTATGGTTGATTATAAACCGCCTTGTTTTTTCATATAATGGTTGTAACGAAAAGAGGTGCGGGCATTGAATAACAATCGTTTTTTGATTGATATGGGCAATCGAATAGCCGGTCGAAGAAAAGCGTTGGGTATGACACAAGAGCAAGTTGCCGAGGCGATGAATATCAGTATCCAGTCATTATCATGTATAGAGCTGGGAAAGAAAGCAATACGACCTGAGAATCTTTATAATCTTTGTATTGCTCTTGACGTGTCTGCGGATTATATACTGATGGGCAAAAAATCCGTCAAACAATTAGACGGAATATCAAAGAAGCTCTCTGCCTTAAAAGAGGATGATTACCAAATCGTTGAAGGCTTGATAGACCATTTGCTGAAAGAATAAACTACCGTTTGATTCAGGCACCGTTGCAATAATTTAATCGGTAAACCGCAATAAATACCCGTCGGGGTCCTGAATCAAAAACTCTTTTTGTGTTATCGTTTCGCCGTTTACGCGGTATTCGTTTACGGTTAATTCTCTGAAAACGGGTACGTGGTTCTCAAGCACGCGCTGATATAAAGCCTCCACGTCCGACACCGTCATCTCCAAATTAATGCCTCTTCCAAAGGGATATATCAATTCACCAACGTTCCAATTCCCGTTCAGTTGCTCAAGCATCAGCTGGCAACCGCCCAACGAAACAAAGGCAAACAGGTTCTCCCGCCTTTCGTATTCTAATTTAAAACCCAAAACGTCTATATAAAAATTTTTGGTCTTTTCTATATCTGTTACCGAAAGCTCCGGTATTAAAGAATTGAATTTCATAAAGCGCCCACTTGGATTTAAGCTTATTTTATCCACCATTCGGGGGTTATCTCGCCAAGCTTTACCGTACGCCCCGTGGAATAATCAAGCATAATTTCAATATCGTAATAATTTCCCGCCATAAGCTGAACCATAAGCTCTCTGCAGGCGCCGCAAGGCGCGCCGTTGGAGCCGTCGGGAAGGATACACAGCACCTTGTCTATCTCCTGCTCTCCGTTGGTGATCATATTAAAAACAGCGTTTCTCTCTGCGCAGATACCTAAGGTGGAGCAAGTGTCTATGCACACGCCCGTATATATTTTTCCCGATTTTGAACGAACCGCGGCGGAAACCTCCCCGCAGGTGACGTAGTCGGAAATTCTGCGCTCGTTCAGTACGGATTTTGCCGCTTTATACATTTCATCCCAAATCTTATCCATAAATAAATCTCTCCGTCGAATCTTTTTCGGTTTAACGAGAGTATATCACATATTGCAGAATAATTAAAGGATTTTTTCGCGGCTTTATCGTTTTTTACGGACAATGAGCGTACAAACCGTTAATATTTCTATTGACATCGGAACGGTTTGATGCTAAAATTTAGTCAATTAAACGAAAGGAGCATTTTTATGAAAAAGTATATTACCCCTGCCATTGCCGTTTACGGCCTTATTCTTATCGTTGAAGCGTTTATAAGCGGCGTTAAGAACGGAGGCGGCATTAATCTGCTACCTATTACGGGCGTGCTTGCGGCGGCGTTTATGTATCTGAACCGTTATGAATCCGAAGCGTATAACAAGCTTGCATTAAAGTACACCACGGGTGTTATAGCTATTTCCGCAGTTGCATCGGTTATCGCTTCATTCTTCAGCGACAACATACTTACAAGTATTTTGTACAGTGTTGCAGGCTGCGTGACCATGTTCGTTTTGGTGTTGCTGTTCAGCAAAAAGCTTACCTACGTTAAGGATTGCTCTATGCAGACCTTTATTATATCGATTTTGGTTGCGCTTTTGGTGGTGCCTTCCGTTTTGATCTTCTTCCAGGGCGTTTTGGTATTCGTAATAAGCATCGTTCTTATAATCGCCGCTTGTCTTATGCTGTTCTCTGACCTTGGCGGATTTATGGAGTCTTGCCGTCCTGTAAACACTAAGATGTTCGTTGACAAAAGGGGTGTTTCCCACGTTACCGGCGTTGACCGTGACAGAGCAAACGAAAAATACGATTCTCAAGGTTAATATGATTTTTAAAAAAAGGGTTCGAAATGATGCCGAACCCTTTTTTATCGTAATAATTGTTACTTCAACACCTTTTTGCACCAAGAACGCTTTTCGCACTTGGGGCACTTCAGGTATCGGGTGGTGCCCATATGCATCGCGTTCAACGCTTGCGTATAGGTGGGCACTATCTCGTGACCGCAGTTTTTGCACTTGTAAGCTCCTACGCTGACTTCAAGCTTTAGGGCGTAAAAGCAAGGTATCAAAAACACAACGCAAATACCCAGTATCGCCACCACCTGCCATACCCCCTCGGGTATCAACAGCGCGGCTATCAGCACCCCCGCAAGCAAGCCGATTATGCTTACCGTCATTATCGCCCACATGGCAGTCCAAATCGTTTTGTTTTTTCTTTCTATCTCTTTTGCCATATCCAGCAAAAGCTGTTCGTTTTTTTGATTATTTTTCTCCATTAAAATAGCCTCCCCGCTTAATAATTCGTTTACCGTGATCTTCAGAATATCACACAGCTCAAGCATAATGGAAGTATCCGGCATGGCTTTGCCCGTTTCCCATTTTGATACTGCTCTGTCGGTGATACCCAGTTTTTCTGCCAACTGCATTTGCGTCAAGTTCTCTCTTTTTCTGCACTCGGCAATAAATCTTCCTGTTTTTACTTGGTTCATGTGGTATCTCCTTTCGCTTCCATTATAGATGCTTTTGCTCTGTTAATCCACGTACCGTTGGTTGAATGGGGAGGAATCAACCGTTGGTAGAGTTGTTATTTTGCGGTTTTGTTGATATAAAGTGCATAAATCAACGGCACCGTTATCAAAAAAACGGGAGCTACGTATAACGACACGGTATTTTCAACGTTGAACACGGAAAGGGCGTTCACCGCGGAGTGGGTGATTATGCATGGCAGCAGAGATTTGCTTTTATGGAATATGATGACGAACAGATAACCGATGGAAACGGCGTAGCATATCTGTATCAAGGTGGGAAGAAGTTCCGCGCCGTTTAACAAGTTAACGATATGCCCTATCCCGAAGGTTACGGAGCTGACGAGTAATGCGGCTTTTAAGTTGGTCTGCTCCATCATTCTGAACAGAAAACCTCTGAAGATGATTTCCTCTATAAAGCCTACGTTTATCATGGTCAGGATATAGAATACTATCTCCCTTGCGGGTAGGGTCGTGTTGAAGCCGTTCCACAAATTAACCGAAGCGATAAGAACAAGGGGTAAGAAATACAAATATTTTTTTGCATCCTTGACCTTGGTCAGCCCGTAATAGGAGCTTCTTTTCAGTATCAGTATTATTCCGAGCAACAACAGCGACAATACGGTGTTAAGGATAAACCCCTCACAGCTTGTATATCCGAAGTTTTGCACGCAGAAAGAGTTGGTTACCACGTATAAAACGATAAGCAAAATGCAAAACAGGGTTTCGTGCTTTTTGAATATCTTTTCCATAATAATGCCCCCATAGGTTTCGGTTTGTTAATTGATTATACCACAAATCGGTAAAGAATTAAAGGATATTCTTAAAAAGGAGATACTCCGAAAAGAAGTATCTCCGCAGACCACTGACAAAGGCACAGAGCACGAAAAAGGAAGACAAACAAATATAATGAAGTAGAAAAATAAGGGGGCAAGCCTCCTTATTTTTCTGCATTTTGTTATATTTTTTCGTTCAAAACGAACCTCGGCTCACAGTACA
>JAFQHW010000045.1 GCA_017397805.1 Clostridia bacterium
AAAATGCTTGTGAGTGTGACTAAGGCAATGAAGCTAAATATTATGTAAAATATTGCCTTTAAGATTTTTTTTATGTACATTTAGTTTGTCGTTATGTTAGTGAAAAATATATGTACAAAAGGTGGTGCTTATGTGCGGTCTGCAGGGTAGCGGTAAGACCACCCACACGGGCAAGCTTGCCCTTATGTATAAAAAGCAGGGTAAAAGTCCCTTGCTTGTTGCCTGCGACATATACCGTCCCGCCGCTATAAAGCAGCTTCAGGTAGTAGGCGAAAAAGTTGGGGTAAAGGTTTTTGAGAAGGGTACTCAGGACCCTGTTAAAACGGTTAAAGAAGCACTTAAACACGCAAAAGAGTACGGTCACGATCTGGTTATCGTGGACACTGCGGGCCGTTTGCATATAGACGAAGTTCTTATGGAAGAGCTTAAGCGCGTTAAAGAGGCGGCTGAGCCTACTGAAACCTTGCTTGTGGTAGATGCAATGACCGGTCAGGATGCGGTCAACGTAGCGCAAAGCTTTAACGACCTGCTGGATATAACAGGTGTTATCCTTACCAAAATGGACGGTGATACCAGAGGCGGTGCGGCGCTTTCCGTCCGTCATATAACCGGCAAGCCCATAAAGTTCATCGGTACGGGTGAGAAGCTTGAGAACCTTGAGCCCTTTTATCCCGACCGTATGGCATCCAGAATTTTGGGCATGGGCGACGTGCTTTCCCTTATAGAAAAGGCACAAACAGCCTTTGACGATAAGCAAGCCGAAGAGCTTGAGAGGAAGTTCAGGGAATCTACGTTTACGCTGGACGACTATTTACAACAGTTCAGCCAGATAAAGAACATGGGGTCCTTGGAGCAGATAATGGGTATGCTTCCCGGTGTTAACCCCGCAAAGCTGAAGGATGCGAAGATAGACGAAAAGGCAATAAGCCACTTAGAGGCTATAATCCAGTCAATGACTCCCGCTGAGAGGGTTCGTCCCGAAATACTGAACTCTTCCCGCAAGAAGCGCATTTCCGCGGGCAGCGGCAGACCCGTAGAGGAAATAAACAGACTGCTTAAGCAGTTCGAGCAAACGAAGGACTTGATGAAAAAGTTCACCAAAAAGGGCAAAAAAGGTAAGTTCAGAATACCTTTTGGCATATAAAAAATTATAATTTATTTTTCGGAGGAAAAGAAAATGGCAGTTAAGATCAGACTTAAGAGAATGGGCGCAAAGAAAGCACCTTTTTACAGAGTAGTTGTAGCAGATTCCCGTTTCCCCAGAGACGGTAGATTCATCGAAGAGATCGGCTATTACAATCCTATGAAGGAGCCTTCTGAGATAGTTATCGACGGTGAAAAGGCTAAGAAATGGATCGCTAACGGCGCACAGCCCACAGATACCGTTAAGAATCTGCTCAAGAAGAACGGCACTATATAATTGAGGTGCTCAAATGAAGCAAGTTTTATTGGATATTGCCAAGGCTATCGTAGACAGCCCTGACGAAGTAAGCGTGTCTGAAAAAGTCAGCGGCGATACCTGCGTACTTGAGCTTACCGTTGCAAAAGACGATATGGGTAAGGTTATAGGTAGGCAGGGCAAGATAGCTAAGTGCATACGCGTCGTTATGCGTGCCGCCGCGGCAAAGCAGAACAAACGCGTTATCGTGGACATAGTACAGTAGTTTATGAAGA
The DNA here is from genome assembly GCA_017397805.1 of Clostridia bacterium. Classification (GTDB taxonomy): domain Bacteria; phylum Bacillota; class Clostridia; order Oscillospirales; family CAG-382; genus SIG636. Next base: position 1,675 of record JAFQHW010000045.1, read on the forward strand.
AGTTTCTTGAAGCGGGGGTGCTTGGTGCTCCCCGCGGGGTTAAGGGTGAGCTGCGTTTTGATTGTTGGTGCGACAGCCCTGATTTTCTGCGCAGCGTCAGCCGCTTTTATTTTGATGCAGAGGGTACTAAATCTCTTGCAGTGGTACGCTATTACCCCTCCATCCCCTCCGTTATTTTTGAGGGGCGCGAGGATAGACAATCCGCCGCACTGCTTACGGGCAGAAAGATTTGGTTTGCAAGAGATGAGGTCAGCTTACCCGACGGTGTGTTCTTTAACGACGACTTGGTAGGTCTTTCCGTTTACGACAGTGCAAGCGGCGAGGTCATAGGCAAGCTTACGGCGGTTGAAGAAGGCAGCCGAAACTTTCTGTACAGAGTCAAGGGGGAGAAGGAATATCTTATCCCCGCAGTGGATGCGTTTATCAAATCCATTGATTTAGATAAAGGAATAGGTGTAGAACTTATAGACGGCTTGGAGGTGTAGTTGTAAAATGCCTATGCATTTTGAAGTGCTTACGCTTTTTACGGATATGTTAAAGCCGGTGTTTGAAGCCAGCATAATAGGGCGTGCCGTTGAGGCAGGCTTTATTAGCATTTCCTGTACTGACATAAGAAGCTATACCAAGGATAAGCACCGCCGTGTGGACGATACGCCCTACGGCGGCGGTTACGGTATGGTTATGCAGTGCCAGCCGGTGGTGGATTGCATAAGGGATGTAAAATCCAAGCTTAAAGGCAGCACCCGCGTTGTTTATATGTCCCCTCAGGGCAGGCTTTTTAACAACGAAATCGCCAAGGAATACACCGCCTACGATAACTTGATACTTCTTTGCGGTCATTACGAGGGCGTTGACGAGCGAATTATAGAGCTTGAGGTGGATGAGGAGCTTTCCGTGGGCAATTACGTGCTTACGGGGGGTGAACTGCCTGCCGCCATAGTGGTTGATGCCGTTGCGCGCCGTATTGAAGGTGTATTGCCTGCCGCCGAGTGCTCTGAGGAAGAGAGCTTGGAGGGTGGGCTTTTGGAGTATCCTCAATACACACGCCCCCGTGAATTTGAGGGGCTTTGCGTGCCTGAGGTGCTTTTGAACGGTAACCATGCAGAGATCAACAAATGGCGCCACGCACAGAGCGTTGAGCGCACGTTAAGAAAACGACCGGAGCTTTTGCGTGAAGACTAAAAACAAGACAAAAGGAAACGGATATTGGAGAAGGCTTAAAAACGAAAGCCTTATATTGTCATGCCTTGGCGGTTTATCCTCAGGGCTTATTTCTTTTTTAAAGCTCAGTATCCTTTCTTTCTTCTTCAGCGGCAGTATCGGTGCCGACGAGCTTTTACTTAAAAGCGCAAGCCACGAGAGCCTTAAAAAATTCGGATACAAAAAGAACGTATCCCTACCTTTAAAAACAGCGTTTTCCCGCTTTTTGGAAACAAGTCCGGTTGTTGCGGCATACAGGCGGTTCGTGAACCGCGCCGTGTATACCTCCGTAAGCAGTTACGGTGCTTTTTTCGTTACCTTTGGTGTATATATAGGACTTGTTTATTTCGTAAAGCTTTTTGCTTTTAAGGACGGTACGGAAAGTATCCCCAGCCTTATTAACGGCTGTATTATTATCATTACGGCTTTTCCGTTACTTTTTTCCAAGAAAACGCTTATTAACTTCTTAGAAAAAAGCGTATTCTTCCGCAGCAGTCTTAAACACTGCATCCCCCTTGAAACCTATAACGGCAAAAGCAAGGGCGCGGCGGTAGGTACTGCATTTATTTTAGGCTCCATATTCGGTGCCCTTTCATTCTTTTGGGAAGAAACGAGCATACTCGCCTTCCTTGCGGCTACGGTGTTGGCGCTTACCATAAATTTCTCTCCCGAATTGGGGTTATGCGTTTCTGCCGTATCCTTCCCTTTTATTTCCAAGCTTTATACTGTAGTTTTGATAAGCTTCACCTTTGGCTGTTACGTAATAAAGGTGCTTAGAGGCAAGAGGAATTTCCATGTGAACGCGGGTAGTATTTTCGTGCTTTTGCTTCTCATCTGCTTTGGTTTTGCCGCTTTAAAGGGCGGCGGTCTTAACGCCGCGTTTGCTTTTTCCATGACTGCTTTATATATTTTAGCGGCAAATTTGCTTACCACCGAAAAGCTTATGAAAAAATGCATCCAAACACTGTGCATAGGACTTGGCGGCGTTGTGCTTGTGTTCGTGTTTGAGGTCTTTTGGGGCGCGTACAGAGAGCTTTCCCTTTGGGATTCGCTGTTCGGATCTACCTCGGTGTTCGGTGACAGCGGAACCCTTATAAGATACTGCATTATGCTTTTGCCTTTTCAGTTCTGCAAAACGGAGCATTCAGTGCTTATCAGCCGTCCGTTATGCTACGTGCTGACCTTGGCGTGTATAGGCTACGCGGTATTTACGGGACACGTTTTCCTGGCGATGGTGGCGGCTATGGTGATTACCGTTTACCTGGCGGTGGTTCGCCGTGAGATATTCAGGCCCTTGCTTATGGGTGTGGGTATGCCGGTACTTGCCTTGTATCTTTGCGGTATCCCCATTACCTTCGGTGGCTTAGGCGTATACAACGTGGTTTCAGGCTGGTCCAACGCCATAAGCGTAAGCAGCTCTTATCCTATGTTGGGTGTGGGTATGTCACAAAGCTCTTTGAATTTGGCAGATCTTGATAACAGTTGCAATATGTTTTTGCAAACGCTGACCGAGTGCGGAATTACAGGATTTTTAATTCTGCTTTTTGCGGTAGTTTTTTCCACACAGCGCTTGTATTCTTCTCTGCCCAAGAAGGGCAGTGAGGACAGACGCATAGCGGCGGCCGCGGGTGCTTGCGCCATTGCGGGACTTGTGTTTGCCATGGGTTACAATTTATGGCAAAACGGCACCCAATGTTATATGCTGTGGCTTAGCTTGGGTATGGCTTCTGCCGCCTGCCACACGAGAATACACGAGAAAGGGGAAACAAACGATGAACTTTACAAGCAATAAGCGCTCCCGCTGGTTTACGGCGGCAGATGCACTGATTATATTTATCGCCCTTGCTTTGATTGCGGGCACCGCTTTTCTGTTTTTGGTTCCCAACATGGAAGAAACAGCTTACGAAACCGTTGACCTGACCTTGCAGGTAAATTTCGGTGAGGAATATGCGGGTGAAATATCCACCGTTAAAGAGAACGAACCCTTGTACCACGGTGATAAGCTTATCGGTTCTATCATAAGAAAAACCCCGGATAATTGCACGGTCTATGCCAAAATAACGGCTAATTACAAGGACGGCGTTTATCTTTTGGACGATACGCCCCTGCGTATAAACGGCGCGTTTAAGCTGGAAACGACGTACGACGTTTTTACGGGCAATTTAAGCAGTATTCAAAGGGAGGGCTAAGCCGTGAGCAGAACGAAAAAAGGCTTTAACTTATTGGACGTGCTTATAGTTTTAGCCGTTGTGTGCTTGGTTTCGGGCATACTTTGGCGGCAAGAGCTTACGGAGCGCATCGAAAAGCAGGACAAGGAAAACACCGTTGAGGTTTACTGCTTATGCACCGTTTTGCCCCTTGACGGCGGTGAGAAGGCGGCTCTTCCCGACAAAGAAGTGGTTCTTTATTACGAGGACAAAGAGGTTGGTGCGTTTTTAGGCGATTATGCGGAAGAGGAAGAAAGCGAAGAAGAATTCTCCGTGGAAGAAAAGCATCACGCAAGTCAAGACGGACTTGTAAAAATAAAACTTTATGCGGTGGAAAAGGAAAGCGGCTATTATATAGACGATATGAAGCTTGTAAGAGGCGCCGTTCTTGAATTGAACTCCGAGCTTTATGAGTTATCTTTGTCCATAAACGAGATTATGCAAGATTAGCACGCAGTTGTGCATACCGCGCAAAAAAATATGCACTTAGCACTAAAGGTTTGACTGAATTGACTATAATAATAACCTTGCATTTTTCGCGCTTAATTGCTATAATAGGTAATAAGATGGATGTGTTGGAGGAAGTATATTATGACAACAAAAACCGTTACAATACAGAACACAGTTGGTCTTCATGCCAGACCTGCCACCTTCTTTATTCAAGAGGCTAACTCCTACAAAAGCACAGTTATGATCGAAAAGGGTACAAGACGCGCAAACGCAAAAAGCTTGTTGGGCGTTTTATCCTTGGGCATCGAAAAAGGTCACGATATAACCATCCGCGCCGAAGGTATTGATGAGGCTGAGGCTGTTGAAGGTCTTGCCAATCTTCTCCTTACCGGTTTTAATGACTAAGTTTTGATTTTTCGTGGGGCTGTTGCGCGTAGCAACAGCCCTACTTTGTTAGTAAGGAAATGCTATGACGAGAGATGAATTATTTATAGCGGCAAGAGATCTGCCCGCCACACCGGGCGTTTACATTATGCATAACGCCGCCGACAAGATAATATACGTGGGTAAGTCCAAGGCGCTTCGCAACAGGGTGAGCAGTTACTTTGCTCCCTATGCCAAGCACACGGGCAAAACCGCCCACATGGTAAGCTCGGTAAGCTATTTTGAGGTGTATCACACCGCCACGGAGCTGGAGGCTTTGGTGTTAGAGGACCGCTTTATAAAGCAGTTTATGCCTCGGTATAATATAAAGCTCAAAGATAGCAGTACCTACCCGTATATAAAGGTTTCCGCCGAGGAGTACCCGAAAATAAGCATAGTAACCAAGCGTGACGGGGAGGGTAGCTACTACGGCCCCTACGCTTCACACACCACCGCAAAGAATATAGCGGCATCGGTTAAAAATGCCTTTGCCCTACCCTCTTGCAACCGCAAGTTCCCGCAGGACATCGGCAAGGGCAGACCATGCCTTAACTTCCACATAGGCAAATGCGGCGGACTTTGCGCGGGTAAGCTGACGAGGTCACAGTATATGGAGCGTATAGCCTCTGCCAAACGACTGCTTAGCGGCGACTGCGCCTTTTTGATAAAGGAGCTGGAAGAAAAAATGAATGCCGCCTGCGAGGCTTTGGAATACGAGCAAGCGGCGGTGTATAGGGACAGCATGCGTGCCGTTGCCAAGATACGCGACAAACAGCATATAGTTGCCGCCCCTGAGGTGGAGGCAGACGTTTTCGGCGTATATACCGACGATATAGGAAGCGCCGTAACGGTGCTTATGATAAGGAACGGTGCAATTACCGACAGAGAGAACTTCTTCTTCGGTAGTGACGAGCTTATTGACGAAGGTGCCATAGCCTCCCTTATAAACAGCTATTACCGCAGAAAAGGCTATATACCCAAGGAGGTCTGGTGCGGTTACGAGCTGGGCGAGGAAGCCGAGCTGCTGAGGACGGCGCTTGAAGGAAGCCGCCTTATTATCCCCAAGCGCGGAGAAAAGAAAGCTCTTTGCGACAGAGCTGCGGACAACGCGCGGGAGCAGATAATACTAAAGCGTGCCGAAAACGAAAGGCAGACGGGGTTCCTTGCTTCCTTTGCCGCGTTTTTAGGCTTGGAGGTAGTGCCTGAGCGCATAGAGAGCTATGATATTTCCAACAGCGGTAACGAGTTTATTACCGCCGGCATGGTGGTGCTTGAGAAGGGGAAATTTTGCAAAAAGCACTACAAAAGCTTCAACCTTAACGAGCAGGACGGGCAGGACGATTTTGCCGCCACGGCAGAAACTCTGCGCCGCAGGCTTGCCCACGCAAACGACGGAGATGCATGGGCTTTGCCCGATTTGATATTGGCAGACGGAGGCATAACCCAAATAAACGCCATAAAAACCGCACTTGGGGAATACGGACTGACTATCCCCGTTTTTGGGATGGTAAAGGACGAGCACCACAAGACCCGCACCCTTACCGACGGCGAAAACGAGCTTTCTCTTAACAAGCGTCAGGATATATTTACGTTTATATACAAGCTTCAAGAGGAAGTGCACCGCTTTGCCCTATCCCGTATGGATAAGCGCCGCCGACATTCCGCAAAAAACAGCGTGCTTACGGAAATAAAGGGTGTGGGGAGCGCTAAGGCGGAGGAGCTTCTGCGCGCTTTCGGCGGACTTTCAGAGCTGAAAAAGGCTACCGCGAAGGAGATTGCCGCCGTTAAGGGCATAAACCGCGAAACCGCGGAAAGGATAGTCTTTTTCCTGAAAGAAAAATTCGACAAATAACCGTTGACATAAACGAATAAAGATGTTATAATAACTGTGCTATATGTAATAGTACAGTTATTGTGCTTTGAAGGGGGATGTTTTTATGATTGCGGTGGATAAGTTATCCCGCACACCCATATACGAACAGCTTATAAACGAGATAGAAAGGCAAATCACCGCCGAGGTTTTACCCGTCGGCGCAAAACTGCCTTCGGTCAGAGAGCTTTCCGTAAAGCTGTGCATCAACCCAAACACGGTGCAAAAAGCGCTGGCAGAGCTGGACAGTCGGAAAATAATAATTTCCGCACCGGGAAGAGGCAGTTTCGTGGCAGAGGATGCAAAAGAGCGCATATTAAACCGACGACTTTCGAAGCTTAAAGAATTTAAAGAGCTGGCGACACTGCTTTTGACGTCGGGCGCCGACGTAAAAGTATTGAACGATACCATAAAAGAAGCCGCAGAGCATTTAAAAAAGGAGGCTGACATATTATGATACGCACCGAAAACCTAACCAAAAACTTTGATAAAACCGTAGCTCTCAACAACCTCAGCTGTTCCATTCCCGACGGGAGTATATACGGACTTGTGGGCAGTAACGGTGCAGGCAAAAGCACGTTTTTAAGGCTTATAACCGGGATATACCGTCCCACAAGCGGCAGCATAGACTACGACGGCAAGGCGGTATTTGATAACCCCGAAATCAAATCCCGAATAGCATTCGTACCCGACGAGCTGTATTTTGCATCCCAAAGCAGTTTGAACGAAATGGCAAAGCTGTACAGCGCCATATATCCCGGCTTCAGCTACGACAGATTCAAAAACCTTGTCGGCACGTTCACTCTTCCCCGCAACAGCAACATTAATACCTTCTCCAAAGGGATGCGTAGACAAGCGGCTATTATCCTTGCCCTATCGGCTATGCCCGATTATCTGTTTTTTGACGAATCCTTTGACGGACTTGACCCCATCATACGCAACCTGGTTAAACAGCTTATCTATAACGACGTGGCAGAACGGGGCACCACGGTTATTATCTCCTCCCATTCATTAAGGGAGCTGGAGGACACCTGTGACCAGCTTGCACTGCTTCACAAAGGCGGATTGGTATTGGAAAGCGACGTACAAAACCTTAAAACCTCGCTGTACAAGGTGCAAATAGCCTTTTCACAGCCCTTTGACAAAGAGCAGTTCCGTGAGCTTGACCCGTTGGAATACAGTCAAAACGGCTCAGTTGCGGTGCTTATCGCCCGCGGAAACAAGGACGCGGCGGTGGAAAAGCTGAAAGCTATGAATCCTACCCTTTTGGACGTGCTTCCTCTCACGTTAGAGGAGGTATTTATCCACGAGTTATCGGCGCTGGGCTATAGCTTTAACAGCTTAGGCTTGGATTTTCAAGGAGGTATAGAGCATGAATAAATATTTCTCCTGCAAATTATACCTGAGAGGACTAAAGCGCGGGCAAGCATTGGGAATCGGCACCTTGCTTTCCGTTACTCTGCTTAATCTTATAACGCCGTTATCTATGATGAACTATAAGTCGGCATCCGTTCAACCTGCAGACGATGCGCTTATAACGGCGGTATCACTTATTATGATATTTGCGCCTATCATCATCTACCGTATGTTTTCCTTTGTAAATAACCGCGCAAGCTCTGATTTTTACCATTCTATCCCCTGCACCAGACTTTGCCTTTATACCAGCTTTATGGCGGCGGGCCTTACGTGGATATTGGGTACCATAATCATAAGCATACTCACTTGCTACGCGGTTTTGGCACTGTCACCCAGCTATACGGTGCAGTTCTTCAATGTTTTAAGCAGTATTTTGAATTTCTCTATGGCGTGCTTATTCTTATCGGGCTGTACCGCCGTGGGTATGATGGCGGGCGGTATAGGTATCACCGCCGTTACCGTTTTCGGAATTATTGCAGGCTATAGCGCTCTTTTGCCTACGGTGTTTTCGGAAATAGTCAGTATCTACAGTCCCGCAACCGTTCTTAGCGGTTGGCTTGACGGCTCCAACGCTCCTCTGAGTAGCTTTTATTATCTCAGAATCGATTACGTTCTGCTTATAAACGTGATCATATCTTTGGCGATCATCGCTTTAGGTGCTTTGCTTTTCGTAAAGCGCAACAGCGAAACGGCGGGCAAACCTGCCGCCAACAGATTGGTTCAGCATTTAATACGCTGTTTGGTGGCTTTGCCTATTTGTTTGATGTACGTGTACAACCTTGCTTGGAATCTTAACGATCCCTATCCATATACACAGGATGCTTTCAGCGATTCAATTCCGGCACTGCTTATCGTAGGGTTCGTGGTTTATTTCCTATACGAGCTTATTACCGTAAGGAAGGTAAAAAGCATGCTTCGCTCTATGCCCGTATACCTTTTGGTTATAGCCTTTGCTTTTGCTTTTTGGGGCGGTGCTTCTGCCCTCGGTAAGACTTTGAAAAACACTTATCCTAAAAGCGGAGATGATATAAGCTCGGTTACTTTTGAAGATCCCATTTATATCGACGTTGGCAATTTCGGCCTTGAAATGAACGGCTACACCACGGATAAGGAAGTTTTATACGCAATCGTCCACGAAATAAACGAATGCGAATATTGGGCATCGTCCGTAGTAAGCGTTTCCTTCAAAAACGGCGACGTAAAAAAATACAAATTGCCCTATTCGTCCGAACTGCAACAAACCATTGCCCAAATAATAAATACAAAGCCCGAGCGTTTGGAAACGATGCTTAAGCTTCATGACAGAAGCACAGCATCTTGCAGTGATGCGGTTTGGGACAGCTTTGTTTCCGAGTATAATTCTCTTAGTTTTAAAGAGAAGATAAAGGTCCATGAACGCTCATATACACACGGATACGACGAGCACGGCAAAACTTCATCTGTTTACATAATAGAGGGCAAAACCGATGATTACGAATACTACAGCTACAACGTCTATAAGCGCTTAATGCCCAAAACCTATGCGCTTTTAGAAAAACAGGATAAACAGCAGGATATTTCCACACAACAAAAGCTCCTGTTTTTAGTATAAAAATAGCAAAAAACTATTGACAAGCGGATAAAACTGTGCTACAATACACCTTGCGCGAGGGCGGATTGCCCAAAACGCCCCATAAAATAGCGGGTTTGTGTAAAGGTAGCACGACAGACTCTGACTCTGTTTGTGAGGGTTCGAATCCTTCACCCGCTGCCAAAAATCGACAGGTTTCGACCTGTCGATTTTTTATCCATTGCGAAAGCAATGGTATATCATCACGCGTTAGCGTGTATATCATCAAAGGCGGCGTGCCGCCTTTGTATCTCATCACACCTGTCGGTGTGTATTAAAAGCTATCGCAATGATGATATACAACACTACGTGTTGGTGATATACAATGCTTCGCATTGATGATATGCACGGCTTCGCCGTGATTTTTGTGAGCGTTCGAATT
>JAFQHW010000046.1 GCA_017397805.1 Clostridia bacterium
AAGAGAGCAGACAAGACGAACCGAGGCGAGAACTGTTATGCCACCCCATTACTCACTTCGTTCGTAACGGGGACCCCGAACGGTACTGTGAGGCGAGGTTCGTTTTGAACGAAAAAATATAACAAAATGAGAAAAATAAGGAGGCTTGCCCCCTTATGTTTCTACTTCATTGTATTTGCTTGCTTTCTTTTTCGTGCTCTGTGACTTTGTCAGTGGTCTGTGCCGCCCCAAATGCAACGTAAGTTGCATTTGGGGCGGCTCTTTTAACGTTTATATGTGTTGACAAACTAAATCATCCTGTGTTAGAATATAGCATCGAATTATTGTAAAAGGGGATAACTATGAAAAGATTTACAGCACTTTTGCTTACCTTAGCTATTTGTATGGGTCTTTTTTCCTTTTCTGTCTTCGCAGAGGTAAGCAATGTTGGTGATTACACTCCAAACAATGCCGGACAATACGCTGTTGCTTCTCCTACGTACACCGTTACTTGCACCATAAACGGTGACGGGACCGCCAATATCACAGTTACAACTCCCGAGGGGGTAGGAAGCGGAAAGGTGGTTCTTACCGTTTCCGAAAATCTTACCCTGGTTGAAGGATCCGTTACCATAGAAACGGGCGGTTATTTCAACGTTACTGACGTATCCGTTACCACTTCTTTTGCTTCTTCCCGTTTGTTCGCGGCAGACACGGTTGTTCTTTCTGCCGATTATACGGTAGCAGACGGCGCAGTTATCACCACCGAGGACTTTAACGTTTCTACGTGGAACCTCAGCGACGGCACCGTGTGGCTTGCAAACCAAGCCGACGGCGACGTTATAAAGATCATCGTTGATGAAGAAGCGCCCGAAGATTCATCCTCCGAAGAAGAATCCTCTGAAGTTGAATCTTCCGAAGTAGAATCCTCCGAAGTTGAATCCTCCGACGTTGAATCTTCCGATGAAGAATCCTCCGACGAAGAATCCTCCGAAGATCCCGTAAATGAATACACAGTAGAATTCGTAGCAGACGGTCAGGTTATTGATACACAGACCGTAACCGAAGGCGGCGCGGCTACCGCACCCACAGCTCCCGAAAAGGTTGGCTATACCTTCACAGGTTGGGACGTTGACTTCAGCAACGTAACCGGCGACCTTACAGTAACTGCACAGTACACCATCAACAGCTACACCGTAACCTTCAAGGCAGACGGTCAGACAGTAGCAACCGTAACCGTAAACTACGGTTCCGCGGCTACCGCACCTACAGCTCCCGAAAAGGTTGGTTACACCTTCACAGGTTGGGATAAGGAATTCAACAACGTAACCGGCGACCTTACAGTAACTGCACAGTACACCATCAACAGTTACACCGTAACCTTCAAGGTTGACGGCGAAGTAGTATCCACCGTAACCGTAAACCACGGTTCCGCGGCTACCGCACCCACCCTTGAAGACAAGGAAGGCTATACCTTCAGCGGCTGGGACGTAGCGTTTGACAACATTATTGCAGATACCGTAGTATCCGCAGCTTGGACCATCAACAGCTACACTGTAGAATTCGTAATCGACGGCGAAGTAGTATCTACCGTAACCGTAAACCACGGTTCCGCGGCTACCGCACCCGTTATCCCCGAAAAAGAAGGCTACACCGCAGAATGGGATATGGCGTTTGACGAAATCACCGGCGATGTAACGGTAACCGTTGTTTATACCAAGATTCCTTACGCGTTCGGCGACGTAAACGGCGACGGCCAGATCAACTCTCTTGACGCGGCTCAGGTGCTGAAGTACGATGCAATGATGATCGAGCTTGACGAGTACGCACTTGCAGCAGCAGACGTAAACGGCGACGGCGCGGTTAACTCCCTCGACGCAGCTCAGATTCTTAAATTCGATGCCATGATAATCGACAAATTCCCCATAGAACAGGCATAAACCCATTGTGGTTTTAAAACGGCAGGCGATAAGCCTGCCGTCAGACCACTGACAAAGGCACAGAGCACGAAAAAGAAAACAAACAAATACAATGAAGAAGAAACATAAGGGGGCAAGCCTCCTTATTTTTCTGCATTTTGTTATATTTTTTCGTTCAAAACGAACCTCGGCTCACAGTACCGTTCGGGGTCCCCGTTACGAACGAAGTGAGTAATGGGGTGGCATAACAGTTCTCGCCTCGGTTCGTCTTGTCTGCGCTCTTTCTCAGCACTCTGCCAAGCTGATGACAAGGTTTGTCATCAGCTTGTATCCGCCCGCTATGCGGGCGGATTTTTTCGTCGAGTTGGTTGACAAGAGCCTTGGGACACTTAAAACACTCTTTTCCTTTTTTTGAAGGGGGGTGGACGGGTTATAGGTGCTTTATCTATGGTTGTGGCGGCGGTTAAATTGAAAAACAAAAACGGCCCGAAAAATGCAAGCTTAGTGCATTTTTAGGACCGTTTATCTTATTCTGTTGGCTTGCGAAGGGAATTTCGCGCTTGTGACGTTGCAAAGGGGAGTTTGCGCCTTATAGCTTAGACTTTAAATAATCCGCAAATTCTGCGCTTGTGGCGCCGTCTGCTCTGCCCGTTATCTTAACCTTGGCTTCTTCGAACATACAAATATCCAAGGCTTTTTCGAGCTTTGCCGCCTTCTCGGTCTTGCCTATATGACGGAGAAGCATTACGGTTGCTCTGAGCATAGAGCAGGGGTCAGCATACATAGCTCTGCCTTCGTTTACCATACGGGGCGCACTGCCGTGTATAGCCTCAAACATAGCGTAGCGCTTGCCGATATTAGCGCTGCCCGCAGTACCAACACCACCCTGGATCTCTGCCGCTTCGTCGGTAAGAATATCGCCGTAAAGGTTGGGCAGTATCATAACCTTAAAGTCGCGGCGGCGCTTCTCGTCCACCAGCTTGGCGGTCATAATGTCTATGTACCAATCGTCAACGGCAATATCGGGATAATCCTTGGCTATCTCCTTGCAAATATTAAGGAACTTACCGTCGGTGGTCTTTATAACGTTAGCCTTGGTAACTATGTCCACACGGTCGTAGCCGTTGTTCTTTGCGTATTCAAAGGCAAGGCGCGCTATTCGCTCCGTACCCTCGGTGGTGGTAACAACGAAGTCCATCGCCAGCTCGTCGTTAACCTTTATGCCCTTACTGCCTACCGCGTATCCGCCTTCGGTGTTCTCGCGGAAGAAGGTCCAGTCTATGCCAAGCTCCGGTACCTTTACGGGGCGCATATTAGCAAACAAATCAAGCTCCTTACGCATTGCTACGTTTGCGCTTTCGATATTGGGCCACGGATCGCCCTGACGGGGTGTGGTGGTGGGTCCCTTAAGAATAACGTGGCAAGCCTTGAGCTCTTCCATAACGTCGTCGGGAATCGCCTTGCCCACAGCGGCGCGGTTTTCGATGGTAAGACCGTCAATATTTCTCAGTTCAACCTTGCCGCTTTCTATTTCTTCCTTAAGCATGTACTCCAACACGTCACGGCTTACCGCGGAAATGTACGGGCCGATGCCGTCACCGCCGCATACACCGATGATTATCTTGTCAAGCTTGCCGTAATCGGTGAATTCTTTTACACTTTTTATGCGTTCTGCTCTTTCAAGCTGTTCGGTAAGCAATTTCTCAAAACGTTCAAGCGCCGCCTGCTTTTCTGCCATAAATTTCTCTGCCATTTGTCGTTTTTCCTCCGAAAATTTTTGTATTATAAAGTTTACATAATTTGCCTTAATTTTGCCTTAAAATAGGGGAAATCCGCATTTCCCACAGGTTTTCCCACATTTCCGCAACCGAAATACCCTTTAAATGCGCGATGTTGTTAAAAGATACCCGTGTTTCCCTACAAGTTTCCCACATTTCCACACTGCATTATGTTATATACATTATGCGAATAAAGATGCATTTTGCCGTTTTTTGCAAGCCTTACGCTTCCATACAAGCAAAGGCATTTTGGTTAAGAGGTGCCCTTTTGCCCTCTGAAAATTCGTAGTAACCCTGGGCGGCAATCATAAGCGCGTTGTCGCCGCAAAGGGAAAGGGGAGGCACGTAAAAACCCACACCTATCTTCTCGGTGAATGCCTTCAGCGCGGATCTTAAATGGCTGTTCGCCGCCACACCGCCCGAAAGCACCAAGGGCAATTTTTCGCCCTCTGCGTAAAGTGCCTCCACGCCGCGGCTTACGGTCTTTACCGCCGCTTTCGTGAAGGAGGCGGCTATATCCGCCTTCAAGGCGCCGTCTATTTCCTCGCCGCGCATTTCCATGGTGTGCACCAAGTTTATAACCGCGGTTTTAAGTCCCGAAAAGCTGAAGTCAAAAGGACAGTCGTGCACCTTGCTTACCGTGAAGGGAAAGCGTTTTTTGTCGCCTTCAGCTGCTAACTTATCCATCATGGCGCCGCCGGGGTAGGGCAGCCCCAATACTCTTGCGGCTTTATCAAAGGCTTCACCCGCTGCATCGTCACGGGTTATGCCCACCGTTTCAAACTCCGTATAGTTTTTAACTTTGATGAGCGAGGTGTGCCCTCCGCTTACCACCAAGGCAATAAAAGGCGGCTTCAGTTCGGGACTTGCCACGTAGTTTGCGGCAATATGCCCTCTTATGTGATGTACGGGCACCAAGGGTATCCCCGTGCTGTAGCTAAGTCCTTTTGCAAAGCTAAGACCTGTAAGCAGTGCGCCTATAAGACCGGGCGCGTAGGTTACGGCTATGGCGTCTATCCCGTCCAAGGTAAGGTTTGCTTTTTCAAGAGCTTCGTTAACAACGGTGCATATTGCCTCCGTATGTGCTCTTGACGCTATTTCGGGTACTACGCCGCCGTAAAGTGCGTGTATATCCACCTGTGACGCTACCACGGAGGAAAGCACCTTCCTGCCGTCTTCAACCACCGCGGCGGCGGTTTCATCGCAGGAGCTTTCAATCCCTAAAATCTTCATATACGCTTATATCTCCTTTATCATAACGAGCCCGTCATCATTTTGCCGTCTGTAAAAATTTTTTCTTACCCCTGCAACGCTAAAGCCCATCTTCTTATAAAGCTCTGTTGCGGCGGTATTACGGCTTGCCACCTCAAGGCTTATCTGCTCTAAAGAGCGCGCCTTTGCCTCGTCTTCTATCGCCTTCATTAAGTCTTTGCCTATGCCTCTGCGGCGGAAATCCTCCGCTACAGCTACGTTTTCCACCATAGCCTCGTAGGCAGAGAAAACACAGCTTGCCACGGCACACAGCTTGCCGTCTTCCGTGGCGGAAAGATACAAGGTATCCTCACGGAGGCGGGCTTGTTCTATTTGCTTTTCGCTCCACGCGGTATCAAGATACGCCGCCTCCAGCTTGGCGGCGGCGCTGACGTTTTCTGATTTTAATGCTTCAATAACCATATTAAGCGCCCAAAATACGGGCAACCAACTCCTTGGGTGCTTTAAACAGCTTGTCTGTAACTCTGTCGTACAAATACTCCGCGCCGTTTATATCCACCTTGAAATCTACCTTGTAGAAAAGTCCTTCATATTCCTCGGAGCACAGCCATATTACGTAGCATTCCTTTTCGTTCCATTCGCCGGTGGCGGTAGAGGTCTTCTCGCTTTTAAGGGTTTCCTCTATCATTTCCACGTAAACGGAGCCATCCTCGGTTTCGGAGTTATCACTTGCCACTTCCGAGGAATAGAAATAGTCTATAGGGTAATTGGACGTGCCCATAAACAGCTTTGCGGATACAGGCGCAAACTCCCTGATATTAGGCGCTTTCACCGTTTCTGCTCTGTAAAGCAGGTACTCGTTGCCGTTTTTAAGGGCGATAAACTCTTCGGGATTTTCGCGGTTGATTTCATAAAACTGCAAGGTCTTGCTTTCGTCCTTGCTGTCCTGACACTCCAAATACAGCTTGTCGGTAACCACCGCGCCGTATCCCCCGCTGCACTCTTTGTAAACGATGCCCGTTTCCTCATCCGTAACGGTGGAAAGGGAGGTGCTGCCCTCGTGGGGGTCTTGCCCCTTCTCGCACTTGCTTAAAAGCAAAACACCGCTAACAACGGCAACCGCCGCAAAAAACACCAAGAGTATGCCCAAGGCTTCTTTCAATTTGCCCGCTTTTTTATTTTTAACCATAAAAATTAATAACCTATCTGACCTAAGCTGTCATCGTTTTCTATCCAGTCTGCTACCTCGTAAACGGTGAATTCGTCGCCTTCTTCAAGCACTACCACCTTCTCTATGCCCGCGTTTATAACCAAACGCTTGCACATCTGGCAACAGCAGGTATCGCCCACCGCATCGCCTGTCTTAGGGTCAACGCAAGCCAAATACAAGGTGGAGCCAAGCATTCTGTCACGACCGGCGGCAATAATTGCATTAGCCTCCGCATGGACGGAACGGCAAAGCTCGTATCTCTCACCTCTGGGGATGTTCATCTTATCCCTAAGGCAAGAATTAAGGTCACAGCAGTTGGCACGCCCTCTGGGTGCGCCCGCATAACCCGTAGAAACTATTACGTCATCCTTTACTATAATGGCACCGAACTTGCGGCGCAAGCAAGTACCGCGGCCTGCCACGGTTTTGGCTATATCAAGATAATAAAGGGTTTTGCTTATTCTGCTCATTATGTAGCTCCTTTTATAAATCCAAGGCAAGCTCCTTAAGATACGCTCTAAAGGCTTCACCCGTTTCGGGGTGTGCAAGACCTTGTTCTACGTTAGCCATAAGAAGACCTAATTTTGAACCTATATCGTAACGTTTGCCCACGAAATCGCAAGCGACCATCCCTTTTGTAACCGCCAGCTCACGCATGGCGTCCGTAAGCTGTATCTCGTTGCCCGCCCCTCTGGGAGTATGCTCCAAAATATCAAATATTTCGGGTGGCAACACCACTCTGCCCAAAATGGAGAACAGGGAGAATATCTTATCGGGAGAGGGCTTTTCTATCATATCGTCAACCCTGTAAGCATTGCCCTCAATAGGCTCTACCTTGAGGGAGCAGTATTTAACTATCTGCTGGGGAGTTACTGCCTTAACACCCGCTACACCCAAACCGTACTTATGATACAGGTCGGTAAGCTGTTTTACAACGGGGGTTTCCGACACGATAACGTCGTCACCGTAAAGCACCGCAAAAGGCTCGTCACCTACGAAGCTTTTGGCACAGTAAACCGCGTGCCCTAATCCCTTTGCCTCTTTCTGCCTTAAAAAGGTGATGTTTGCCATATCGGCAATGGCGTTAAGCTCTCTCATTAAGTGCTCTTTGCCCGACGCCATAAGCTTGGTATTGTATTCCAAGTTGTAGTCGAAATAATCCTCAATAGCTTCCTTGCCTCTGCCTGTGATTATAAGAATATCCGTAATACCGGAAGCAACTGCTTCCTCCACCAGATATTGCATACAAGGCTTGTCCACTATGGGAAGCATCTCCTTGGGGATTCCCTTAGCTACGGGAAGCATTCTCGTGCCTAACCCCGCCGCGGGTATAACGGCTTTAGTAATTTTTTTCATATCATTTAGCTCCTTGTATCCTTATCCTCGGATCACGGGGCGTAGTTATCTTCTTTTTCCTGTTACTGCTACTACTACAATCAAAACTGCCGCAACTGCCGCAATTACCACCCAAAGCCAAGCCATAGAGTCACCCATAGGAGGGGTAACGCCGTCGGTTGCCGAAGCCTGCAAGGTGAAAAACATAGAACCAATTACCGCAAGAACTAAAGCTAATGCCTTTTTCATAATAATTTCTCCTTATAATCTATATTTGTAGTGTGCTTAATCGCGGATATACTCATACACATCAATTATATAACGCTTTGATTATTTTGTCAACCGCTTTTTGGTATGAAAAAAGGGGACAGAAAAAATGGTTGAAACGGACACAAAACCACCCGTAAGGCGTACAAAGGTACGTGGAGGGTGGTTTTTGTTCGTAGCAAAAAAATATAAATTAATTGAGAAAACTCGTTTATCGAGTTTTTACCTCGCTTCTAAAAAAGGTTCTTTTTTGCAGTTCAGACATTTTTTACATTTTCGGGGATAGGAAAAAATGGTTGAAACGGACACAAAACCACCCGTTAGGCGTACAAAAGTACGTCGAGGGTGGTTTTTGTTCGTAGCAAAAAAATACAAATTAATTGAGAAAACTCGTTTATCGAGTTTTTACCTCGCGTGTAATAATATTCTTTTTTGCGGTTCAGACATTTTTTACATCACCGAGATTTTATTCTTCCCAGTTGTGCCATACGTTCTGCACGTCGTCATTATCCTCAAGCGCATCAAGAAGCTTACGCATTTTGGTTATCTGCTCATCGTCCTCAAGGGTAACGTAGTTCTGGGGAACCTTCTCCGCTTCTGCGGAAACGTAGGTGTAACCCAATTTCTCAAGCGCTTCAGCCACACTGCCTACTGCGGAAGGCTCGGTATATATCTCAAAAACCTCACCCTCGTTGGAAAGGTCGTCCGCGCCGCACTCAAGACTGTCCTCAAACAGCTTATCCTCGTCAATATCCTCAGCCTCTATAACTATAACGCCCTTGGTATCAAACATAAAGGATACACAGCCGGAGGTGCCCATGTTGCCGCCGAACTTATCAAAATAGTGGCGCACGTCCGCGCTGGTGCGGTTGCGGTTATCCGTAAGGGTTTCAACTATAACGGCAACGCCGCCTATGCCGTAGCCTTCGTAAACTATCTCATCGTAGTTGCCGCCGTCACCGCCTGCCGCCTTTTTGATAATACGGTCTATATTATCGTTGGGCACATTGTTTGCCTTTGCTTTTATGATTAAATCTCTAAGCTTGGAGTTGCTCGTGGGGTCCGGACCGCCTTCTTTAACTGCTACGGCAATCTCCTTGCCTATTTTTGTAAAGACTTTTGCTTTCTGAGCATCGGTCTTTTCTTTTTTGTGCTTAATGTTGTTCCATTTAGAATGTCCCGACATGGTTAACTCCTCCTTATATTTCTTCGGTACGCTTCATACCAAGCAGATCAAGGCACTTGCCAAGCACGTGCTTTACTATAGCGGTAAGCTGTAGGCGGAACGCCCTTGCTTCACCCTCTGCTTTAAGTATGGTGCAGTTGTGATAGAACAGGTTGTACGCCGCGCACAGATCCAAAGCGTAGCGGGCGATAACGCAAGGCTCGTGGTCGGAAAGCGCAAGCAATACTTTATCGGGGAAGGTGCATAAGAGCTTGGTAAGCGCTATCTCCTCGGACTGAGGCGTGTAGCCGTCAAATCCGCCTTGCTCGCCTTCAGCCTTCCTTAAAATGCTGGCGGCGCGGGCGTAGGTGTACTGAACGTAGGGACCTGTGTTGCCCTCAAAGCTCAGCGCTTCTTCCCAAACGAAGTTGGTGTCCTTAATTCTGCCGTTGCTGAGGGCACCGAAAACTATTGCGCCTACGCCTACGGCTACGGCGGTGCCGTGTTTATCCTTAAGGTCGCTGTTCTTTTCTTCTATTATCTTCTCTGCCTTGGCTATGGCTTCGGCAAACAGATCGTCAAGCAATATTACGTTCCCCGTGCGGGATGCAAGCTTCTCACCGTTAACGCTCATGGTGCCGTAGGGCACGTGAACTAGATCCTTTGCCCAATCGTAGCCCATAAGCTCAAGCACCTTGAAATACTGTGCAAAGTGAAGGCTTTGACCGGCAGAAGTAACGTAAATGCACTTATAAAAATCGTAATTGTTCTTGCGCCATACCGCCGCGGTTATATCACGGGTGGCGTAAAGGGTAGAGCCGTCTTTTTTAAGAATAATGGCAGGGGGCATATCGTAGTCGTCAAGACGAACTATGGATGCACCGTCATCTACCACCAAAAGGTTCTTTTCACGAAGCTCCTCAACTATGGCTTCCATCTTGTCGTTGTAGAAGCTCTCGCCGTTGTAGCTATCAAACTCAATGCCCAACAGCTCGTAAGTCTTCATATACTCTTTTAAGCTTATTTCCTTAAAGCTTTGCCAGATGGAAATATATTCTTCGTCAAGGCTTTCAAGCTTTGCAAAAGCGGCACGCGCCTCGTCGTTAAGGCTGTCGTCCTTCTCTGCTTCGGCGGAAAAACGCACGTATATATCAACCAGCTCACTTATTCCGCGCTCTTTTACCCTCTCAAAACTGCTCCACTTTTTGTAAGCTACTATCAACTTACCGAACTGCGTGCCCCAGTCACCCAAATGATTGATGCCTACGGTGGTGTATCCGCAGAAATCGTACAGGTTTTTAAGACAGCCGCCTATTGCGGTGGTGCCCAAATGCCCTACGTGGAAACGCTTTGCGATATTAGGGGACGAAAAATCAAGGCATACGGTTTTGCCCTTGCCTATATCGGAAGAACCGAAATCATTTGCGGAGGCTATACCCTTCAAGGCTTCCGTATAAAAAGCGGGGGAAAGATAAAAGTTAAGATAACCGCTTACCGCATCGATTTTTTCTACCTGAGGGATAGCACCCTCAAGCTTCTCCTTTAACGCCGCCGCTATCATAGGAGGCGCTTTGCGTAAAGCCTTGCTGAAACGGAAGCAGGGCAGAGAAATATCACCGTTTTTAATATCGGCAGGTGTCTCCAAAAGCCCTTGTATATCCATCGCCTCGCCACCGTTTTCCGCAAGAAAAGCGTTGACACACTCTGCAATGGTGTTCTTTAAAGTAAACATAAACCTAACTCCTCATAAAAAAACACGGCACGGCGGCAGCCAAGCGGATGCCACCGCACCGATAAAATACGGGATAAAATGTTATCTCTTGCTGAACTGAGAAGCTCTTCTTGCAGCTTTGAGACCGTACTTCTTTCTTTCCTTCATTCTGGGGTCACGGGTGAGGAAGCCTGCCTTCTTAAGAAGGGGACGATACTCTTCGTTAGCCTGAACGAGTGCACGGGAGATACCGTGTCTGATAGCGCCTGCCTGACCGGAAACGCCGCCGCCGTTAACGGAAACAACTACGTCAAACTTGCCTTCGGTAGATGTAGCGCCGAAAGGCTGACGAACAACAAGCTTAAGGGTATCAAGACCAAAATAGTCGTCAATATCTCTCTTGTTGATGGTGATAGCGCCGGAGCCGGGTATAAGACGAACACGAGCTACGGAGAACTTTCTTCTACCTGTGCCGTAAAAATAGGGTTTCTTAGGTGTGTACATATCTTAAAGTCCTTCCTTTCTCTTACTTAACCTCAACTGCTATAGGCTGCTGAGCCTGCTGCTTATGCTCACCGTTCTTGTAAACAAGAAGTCTTGTAAGGCTGGCAGAGCCGATCTTATTCTTGGGGAGCATACCCTTAACTGCCAAGGAAACAGCCATCTCAGGCTTGGTTGCCATAAGTGTGCGATACTTGGTAGCCTTAAGACCGCCAACGTAACCGCTGTGACGGTAATAGTACTTTTGGTCAAGCTTCTTACCGGTAAGAACTACTTCAGAAGCGTTAAGAATAATAACACAGTCACCACAGTCAACGTGGGGAGTGTATTCGGGCTTATGCTTGCCGTTGAGGATGGTAGCTGCAAGAGCTGCAACCTTACCAAGAGTCTTGCCGGCTGCATCTATTACATACCACTGACGCTTGATATCCTCTTTTTTTGCCATGAATGTGGACATAGGGGATTTCCTCCAATATCAAATAATTTATTTATCGTTTTGTGATTATAACAGAAAAAAATAAAAAGTCAATACTTTTTTGCAAAAAAATTTAATATTTCTGCGTTTTTCTCCGTTTTCCTCGTTTTTCGTGGCAAAACAAGGGGTATGAAAACATTTTTGAATCCAAAAAGCAACGGTGTTAGTATTATATACGACATACATTAAGGAAAGGGAAAAACGCGCAAATCAAAGGCCGAGTTGCTTTTGCACGGCAAATTTGTCTTGACAAAAGCACCGACGTGTGGTATAGTTAGTGACAGTCGCGCGGATGTGATGGAATTGGCAGACATGCTGGTCTTAGAAACCAGTGCTTCGGCTTGCAGGTTCAAGTCCTGTCATCCGCACCAAAGCATTCAAACCCGAACCTTTTACCAATCGGTGAAACGTTCGGGTTTGTTGTTTATTTGAGTTAGTATGTTCGGTTTGTTCGCCGTTAGTAATTATACCACGGATTTTGCTTTGCGTCAATTAGTTTTAAGTAATGGCGGGTGAAAACACAAAACGCTTTTATTTACAAAGTAAGTTGCGTAATTTGCGCGGAAAGCGTGGCGCAATTAATATATGTGGTATATATCCGAGGAGATGGGGCGAGATTCGGTATTTTCGCCTGTTTTTTTCAAAATCGGTGTAAAAACTATTGATTTTGCGGTATTTTTATGCTAAAATACTGCAATGTATATAACATGGGGATTTTCGGAGAAAAATATCGATACACCCCATATCGATACTATCGATATTTATTCACAATCCGATTAACTTGGGCATCGGTTGATAAAGACCTGGGAGGTGTGCGTAAAATGGAGAAAAATTCTATACCCAAAGCCACTTTGGGCAGAATCCCAAGGTACCTTAATTACCTTAAAGAACTATCCTGCGACAAGGTTCCTTACGTATCCGCCACCACCGTTGCAAAAGAGCTCGAGTTAGGCGAGGTACTGGTTCGCAAAGACCTCTCCATGGTAAGCGGCGCCGGAAGACCGAGAATAGGCTACGACACCAAAATGCTGATAGGGCAGTTAGAGGATTGCCTTGGGTACAATAAATTGACCTTGGCGGTGTTGGTTGGTGCCGGCAGATTGGGAAGGGCGCTTTTGCAGTACGACGGGTTTAAGCGTTTCGGTGTTAAGATTACTGCGGCTTTTGATTCTAATGACTCGGTTCTTGGGTCGGACACAAAAACGGAAATTTTGCCCATGAACAGATTTGACGATTATTGCAAGGAGCACAGCGTTGAGCTTGGGATAATTACGGTGGGTGAAAATTCGGCACAAGAGGTGTGTGACCAAATGATCGCCAGCGGCATTAAGGGGATTTGGAACTTTGCGCCCTGCAAATTGCAAATTCCGGACGGAGTTATGCTTCAAAACGAAAACTTGGCTTTGTCCCTGTGCCATTTGAGGAACCGTTTGTCCCAAGGCTAATATAATGAACTGAGCGCTTGCGTGAGTATCATGGGGCGCGCTTGGGCAAAATAAAACAGACACGTTAACTATGAAAGGTGGAAATATATATGACCAAAATTACCGTTATCGGTTCGGGTAACGTTGGTTCTACAATAGCGTATACGCTTACCGTTATGGGTATCGCTTCGGAGATCGTTATGATCGACGTTAACGAAGAAAAATCCCGCGGTGAAGCTCTTGACATCAGACAGGGCGTTTCCTTCTGCCCTCCTACCGCCGTTTACGCGGGCACCTATGAGGACGCTACGGACTCCAACATCGTTATTATAACGTCGGGCATGGCAAGAAAACCCGGTCAGTCGCGCCTTGACCTTGCACAGGCCAACGTGGATATCGTCAAGGGCGTTGCCGACAAGATCGTACCCGTGGCTCCCAACGCCAAGTATATTATAGTAAGCAATCCCGTTGACGTTTTGACTTACGTTTTCCTCAAGCATACGGGCTTGCCTCAGGAAAGAGTAATCGGTTCGGGTACCGTGCTTGATACGGCAAGACTTCGTTCCAGAATCTCCGAGTACTATTCGGTAAACCAAAAGAACGTACACGCTTACGTGCTCGGTGAGCATGGGGACAGCTCCTTTGTGCCGTGGTCCTTGGCTAATATCTCCAACGTGCCTATTAAAAGCTTCAGCGAGGCTATCCAAACCAAGGCGAACTACCCCGAATTCGTGCTTGAAGAAGTGGAAGATTATATGCGTAAATCCGGCGCGAGAATTATTCAGAGCAAAGGCGCTACCTTCTACGCAGTTTCCATTTCGGTTTGCCGTATTTGCCAATGTCTGTTAAGCAGTATCGACACCACGCTTACCGTATCAACCATGCTGAACGGTGAGTACGGAATTGACGACGTATGCTTAAGCTTGCTTAACGTTGTGGGCGATAAAGGCGCACACGCTAAGATTATGCTCCCTCTTAACGAGGAAGAAATAGCCGCACTTCATAACAGCGCAAAAGTCTTAAAAGACTTGATTGCCGGTTTAAATATATAATTTAGAGAGGTATAAAATAATGTATCGTATTGAACATGACTCCATGGGCGAAGTAAAGGTTCCCGCAGATAAGCTTTGGGCGGCACAGACCCAGAGAAGCCACGAAAACTTTGAAATCGGCGTGGGTGTTGAAACCATGCCCCGTGAAATTATACACGCTTTCGGCATACTTAAAAAGGCCGCCGCTATTACCAACCACGCTTTGCGTCCCGAAAAGATGACGGAAGAAAAGCTGGAAGCTATCAAAGCCGCTTGTGACGAGGTTATAGAAGGAAAGCTTAACGATAATTTCCCTCTCGTTGTATGGCAGACGGGCTCCGGTACTCAGTCCAATATGAACGCAAACGAAGTTATCGCAAACAGAGGCAACCGTATTTTAGGCAAAACCTTGCTTCATCCCAACGATGACGTTAATATGAGCCAGTCTTCCAACGATACTTTCCCCACGGCTATGCATATCGCGGCTGTGCTTGTTTTGGAGGATAAATTGATCCCCGCCGTTGAAGAACTGATTGCAACCTTTAAAAAGCTTGAAAGAGAAAACGAGGGCATCGTAAAGAGCGGTCGTACCCACCTTCAGGATGCTACACCCATCACCTTCTCTCAAGAGATAAGCGGTTGGCGCTCCAGCCTTGAAAAGGACGTAGAGCTTCTTAACCGTTCCATAGGTCCCCTTTATGAATTGGCACTGGGCGGAACCGCAGTAGGTACAGGTCTTAACGCTCCCAAGGCGTTTGCCGAGTACGTGGCAACCGAAGTGCAAAAGCTTACCAATAAGCCTTTTATTACTGCGGCTAACAAATTCCACGCTCTTACCTCCAAGGACGAGCTCGTATTTGCCCACGGCGCTATCAAGGCGCTTGCCGCAGATATGATGAAGATAGCCAACGACGTGCGTTGGTTGGCTTCCGGCCCCCGTGACGGTCTGGGTGAGATATTCATCCCCGAAAACGAGCCCGGCTCCTCCATTATGCCCGGTAAGGTTAACCCTACCCAGTGTGAGGCTGTAACCATGGTTGCCGTTCAGGTAATGGGTAACGACGTAGCCGTTGGTATGGCGGCATCTCAGGGTAACTTCGAGCTTAACGTGTTTATGCCCGTTTGTATTTATAACTTCCTTCAGTCTGCAAGACTGATGGCAGAGGCTATCCGTTCCTTTAACAAGAACTGCGCCGTTGGCATCAGGGCAAACAAGGAAAAGATGCATCATAACCTACATAATTCTTTGATGCTCGTTACCGCCCTTAACCCCTATATCGGTTATGAAAACGCGGCTAAGACGGTTAAGAAGGCGTTTAAAGACAATATTTCTTTGAAGGAAGCTTGCGTAGCACTGGGTTTCTTGACGGAAGAAAAATTTGACGAGGTATTTCATCCCGAAAAAATGGTTTAATTCGGAGGTGTGAAAATGAAAGTTAGCTATTTTCCGGGTTGCACCCTGAAGAACAAAGCCAAGGACTTGGATCTGTACGCATACAAATCCGCCGAAGCTTTGGGCGTTACTTTGGAAGAAATTGAAAATTGGCAATGCTGCGGCGGCGTGTTCACCACCGCTAAAAACGAGGTTGCCACTAAGCTTTCCTCAGTGCGCGCTTTGAAGGAGGCTTGCACCAAGGAACAGCCTTTGGTAACGGTGTGCTCGGCTTGCCACAACGTAATAAAGCAAACCAATCACGCTATGCAGACCGATAAGGATTTTGCCGCCAAGGTAAACCGCTACATGAACGAAGACGGCGGATATTCGGGCGAAACGGCAGTTTATCATTATTTGGAAATGCTTCGTGATTTAGTGGGATTCGACACCTTGAAGGAAAAGGTGGTAAATCCCCTTAAAGGCAAGAAGATAGCGGCTTATTACGGCTGTCTGCTTTTAAGACCTAATAGCGTAATGAATATGGATGACCCCGAAAATCCTACCATTATGGAGGATTTTATCAAGGCTCTCGGTGCCGATGCGGTGGTGTATTCCATGCGTAACGAGTGTTGCGGCGGATACGTCAGCGTAGAAAGTCCCGACCTTGCAAAAAACAAGAGCAACGCCGTTGTAAACAACGCAAAAGCACAGGGCGCGGAGATGATTATCACGGCTTGCCCCTTGTGTAAGTACAATCTTGTGAAAAACGGCGCGGATATACCCGTGGTTTATTTCACCGAGCTTTTGGCAGAGGCACTTGGCGTAAAGGAGGATACGAATGAATAACAATAAGTATCTTCGCGAAGAATTGCTTCGTCAAAGCGGTGTAAACCCCAAGAAGTGTATGAAATGCGGTAAGTGCACTGCAACCTGCCCCGCTTTTGACGAGATGGAGTATCATCCCCATCAGTTTGTGAGCATGGTGGAATCGGGGGATATCGAGCCGCTTCTAAAGTCCGAATCCCTTTATAAGTGCTTATCTTGTTTTGCGTGTATCGACAGATGCCCCAGAGGGGTAGAACCTGCTAAATTAGTGGAGGCAGTGCGACTGAGCGTTATCAGAAAACAGGGCGGAAACAGACTGTCTGCCGACGACGTTCCGAGCCTTTTGGATGAGGACGTTCCGCAACAGTTATTGGTAAGCGCGTTTAGAAAATACAGCAAGTAAGGAGGAAAAGACGAATGCAAAGAGTTGGTGTTTTTGTATGTTGGTGCGGCAGTAATATCGCAGGTACGGTAGATGTTAAAGCGGTAGCTGAAGCATTGAAAAACGAACCGGGCGTGGTCTTTTCCACCGATTATCAATATATGTGTTCTCAAGCGGGTCAGGATATGATCATCAATGCCGTAAAGGAACACAATCTTACGGGCATCGTTGTGTGCTCTTGCTCTCCCCGTATGCATGAAGCTACCTTTCGCAAGACGGCGGCAGCTGCTGGACTCAACCCCTATATGGTTGAGATTGCCAATATCCGCGAGCAGTGCTCCTGGGTACATAAGGATATGGCTTTGGGTACCGAAAAAGCAATCATTTTGGGCAAGGCGGCGGTAGCAAAGGTTAATTTGAACGCACCTCTTACCCCCGGTCAGTCGCCCGTTACCAAGCGCGCCTTGGTTATCGGCGGCGGCATTGCGGGTATCCAGACGGCACTTGATATAGCCGACGCGGGTTTTGAGGTTGACATCGTTGAGAAGAAGCCTACCATCGGCGGTAAAATGGCTCAGCTTGATAAGACTTTTCCCACCCTTGACTGTGCGGCTTGTATTTTGACACCGAAAATGGTGGACGTGGCACAGAACGATAAGATCCGCATCTTCTCCTACAGCGAAGTAGCTGAGGTTAAGGGTTTTGTGGGTAACTTCGACGTAACCATTAAGAAGAACGCCCGCTACGTTAAGGAAGATATTTGTACGGGTTGCGGCGCTTGCGTAGAAAAGTGCCCCATGAAAAAGAATCCCAACGAATTTAATTTGGGTATGGATAACCGTCCCGCAATTTACATTCCCTTTGCTCAAGCGGTGCCCAAGGTGGCAACCATTGACCCTAACGCTTGTAATATGCTTAAAAACGGCAAGTGCGGCGTGTGTGCGCGCATTTGCACGGCGGGAGCGATAGATTACACCCAAAAAGACGAATACATAGAAGAAAAATACGGCGCTATCGTTGTGGCAACCGGCTTTAACCCCATCAGTATGGATAAGTTTGACGAGTTTGCCTACAATCAGTCCAAAGACGTTATCACTTCTTTGGAGTTTGAGCGTCTTACCAACGCGGCAGGCCCCACTGCGGGCCATTTGGAAAGACCGTCCGACGGCAGATCCCCCAAGACCATCGTCTTCGTACAGTGCGTGGGCTCCCGTTGTGACGCTTGTGCCGAAAAAGGCAAGGAATATTGCTCCAAGATCTGCTGTATGTACACTGCAAAGCACGCTATGCTGGTTCGTGATAAATATCCCGAAACCGAGGTTTACGTGTTCTATATCGACGTGAGGACTCCCGGCAAAAACTTTGACGAGTTCTATCGCCGCGCAGTGGAAGAGTACGGTGTTAAGTACGTAAAGGGTATGGTGGGCAAGGTAGTACCCGAAGGCGATAAGCTAAAGGTTCAGGCTTCTGACCTTCTTGCCAACAAGCAACTGCACATAGATGCGGACTTGGTGGTATTGGCGGCGGCTATCGAGCCTGATAAATCTGCCCGTCCCTTGGCAACCATGCTTA
Source organism: Clostridia bacterium (assembly GCA_017397805.1). GTDB lineage: Bacteria > Bacillota > Clostridia > Oscillospirales > CAG-382 > SIG636. The sequence goes on from JAFQHW010000046.1 coordinate 18,162, forward strand.
CCGCAAGTATGGATACCAACGACTTCTTTACCGAAGCACATCCCAAGCTCCGTCCCGTGGAAAGTCCTACGGCGGGCGTGTTCCTTTCGGGTGCTTGTCAAGGACCTAAGGACATTCCCGAAACGGTTTCTCAGGCAAGTGCGGCGGCGGCAAAGGTTATCGGCTTGCTTGCAAAAGATAAGCTTACGGGTAACCCCTGCATTGCACACTCCGACGAGCTTATGTGTAACGGTTGCTCCTCTTGCGCAAACGTGTGCCCTTACGGCGCAATTACTTACGAGGATAAAGAGTTCCGTATGCCCGACAGAACCACTAAGGTCAGAAGGGTAGCGTCGGTTAACCCTGCAGTCTGCCAAGGCTGCGGCGCTTGTACCGTTGCTTGTCCGTCAGGCGCTATGGATCTCAAGGGATTTGCAAACTTACAAATAATGGCGGAGGTTGACGCAATATGCAAGTAAATGAATATAAGCCCTTAATCGTTGCATTTTGCTGCAACTGGTGTTCATACGCAGGCGCAGACCTTGCGGGCAACAACCGTCTGGCTTATCCCGCTGACGTAAAAATTATTCGCGTTCCTTGTTCGTGCCGTGTAAACCCCACGTTTATTTTGCGTGCGTTCCAGCGCGGTGCGGACGGCGTTATCATATGCGGCTGTCACCCCGGTGACTGTCACTATACCTCGGGTAACTACTATACCCGTCGTCGTATGGCGGCTCTTTTCTCCATGTTGGATTTCCTCGGCATCGAAAAAGAACGCACCCGTTTGGAATGGGTGTCTGCCGCTGAGGGCGCTAAGTTCGCCGCTACTATGAACGATTTCGTTCAGACGGTAGCTTCATTGGGCGAAAACAAGAGATTGGAGGATTTGAGATGCAAAAAATAACTCGCGAACAGTTAATCGCAAAAGCATCGGAACTCCTTTCAAACGGCACGGTCAGCCAAGTTTTAGGCTGGGGCAAGGGTGAGTTTGATTATGACGTGACTCCCACCCTGTTCAGCTCTGCGGAAGAGTTGGAGAACGGATTTGTGTTCAACGATTTCTGCGGTGCCAATTTCTCAAAATATCTCGTATCCAAGGCGGCAAAGGCAGATGGTAAGCTCCTTGTGTTCTTAAAGCCTTGCGATACTTACAGTTTTAATCAGTTGCTTACGGAACACCGTTTTGACCGCGAAAAGGTGTATGCGGTGGGCATCCCCTGTGAGGGTATGGCGGATATTTCCAAGGTAAAGGCTATCAGCGGTGACGGTATCGCTTCTATCAATGCAGATGGCGATAATTTGGTTGTTACCACCCTTTATGAAGATGCGCCTATTACTATTGCAACTAAAGATGTTCTTGCAGAGCGTTGCATAAACTGCAAGAGCAAAAAGCACGTAGCATACGACGAGCTTATGGGCGAAGAGGGTGAGGTTTTGGCTTCCAACCGCTTTGACGAGGTGGCTCGTTTAGAGGCTATGACCGCAGACGAGCGCTTTGCCTTTTGGCAGAACGAGCTTTCCCGCTGTATTCGTTGCAATGCGTGCCGTGATGCTTGCCCCGCTTGTACTTGTGAAAAATGTGTGTTTGATAACCCCAATTCGGGTGTTGAAAATAAATCTCCCGCTAATGAATTTGAAGAAAAACTGTTCCATATTATCCGCGCTTACCACGTGGCTGGACGTTGCACCGACTGCGGTGAGTGCTCCAGAGTGTGCCCACAGAATATTCCCTTGCACCTTCTGAACCGTAAGTTTATCAAAGATATAAACGAGTTTTACGGTGAATATCAGGCGGGCGAGGAAGTGGACTCTCGCGCACCGCTGGTAAACTATACTACCGAGGATCTGGAGCCGGGCGAAGTGTTTGACAGGGGGGATAACAATGCGTAAATGCTCTCTTGAAAAGATAAACGAGATATTTGCCGCCATTGCGAAAAACGCGGCGCTGTATCTTCCCGTTGACCGGACCGACGGCAGTGCGGCTTATAAAAAATGGGAGGAAGGTACCGTATGGAGCAACGCGCTTAATACCGTAAGAAGCCCCAAGGACTTTTTCTTCCCTCAGACCGAGGATTTGATGAGATTCAAAACCAAGGGTAAAACCGTTCAGTTGGAGGATATCCGCACCGAAGCGGAGGCTTTCGTGGTTTTCGGTGTTCGCGCTTGCGACGTTAAAAGCTTTGATATCCTTGACCGCGTGTTTTTAACCGAGCCTGCGGACAGCTTCTACGCTAACAGAAGAAACCACGGCGTTATCGTGTCCTTGGCTTGCACAAGACCCGTTGAAACTTGCTTCTGTAAAACCTTCGGCATCGACCCGTCTGCTCCCGCAGGGGATATTTCCGCTTGGAAAACGGAAAGTGATATCTTCTTTGAGGCTAATACCGAAAAAGGCAAGGCCTTGCTTCATACCTTGTCTGAGCTGACCGAAGAATGTGACGACGGCGCAGTAGCGGAGCAAAAAGCAAAAATAAACGCCGTTATGGAAAAGCTTCCCCTTAAAGACCTTTCCACGAAAGGCTTCGGAGGCGGCAAAACGGCTGAGCTTTTTGACGCTCCCGAATGGGATGAGCTTTCTTCAGCCTGTCTTGGTTGCGGTACTTGTACCTTCGTGTGCCCTACCTGCCAGTGCTATGATATTAAAGATTTTAATACGGGCAACGGTGTTATCCGTTTCAGATGTTGGGATTCTTGTATGTATTCCGATTTCACTAAAATGGCACACGGCAACAATCGTTTGACTCAAAAGGAACGCTTCCGTCAACGCTTTATGCACAAATTGGTGTATTATCCCGAAAACAACGACGGACTGTTCAGCTGTGTTGGTTGCGGTCGCTGTCTTGCAAAGTGCCCCATTTCCATGAATATAGTAAAAGTAATGAAAAAGATTGGAGGAAATAAAGGTGAATAACGTAAACGACACTTTAATTCCGAAGATCGGCGTCATTACCGACGTGCGTATAGATACCCCCGACATAAAAACCTTTCGCGTGGTAACCCTTGACGGAAAAAAGGCTTTTGACCATATGCCCGGTCAATGTGCCATGCTGTCCGTCCCCGGTGTGGGCGAGGCGATGTTTTCCATCACTTCTTCCCCTACCAACGAAGAGTTTATGGAGTTTTCCATTAAAAAATGCGGTTGCGTAACCGATTGGTTGCATCAAGCTGAGGTCGGTCAGCAGATAACCATCCGCGGCCCTTACGGAAAGCCTTTTCCCGTTGACGACGTGTTCGCAGGTAAAGACTTGCTGTTTATCGCAGGCGGTGTTGGCTTGGCGCCTCTCCGTTCCGTTATCAACTACTGCCGCCATTACCGTGACCGCTACGGCAAGATCGATATAGTTTACGGCTCTCGCAGTAAGGATGACCTTCTTGACTATCAGGAGATCATCAACGAATGGGCAACCGATGAGGGCGTTGACGTGCATTTGACTATCGATAACCCTCAAGAGGGTTGGGACGGTCACGTAGGGTTCGTCCCCAACTTCGTAAAAGAGCTTGGGTTCGATACCGATAAAGTGGCTGTTCTGTGCGGTCCCCCCATTATGATAAAATTCACGCTGGACGGGCTGTGTGGTCTTGGGTTTGATAAAACCAACGTTTACACCACCCTTGAGCTTCGTATGAAATGCGGCGTAGGCAAATGCGGAAGGTGTAACGTGGGCGCCAAGTACGTTTGCAAGGACGGTCCCGTCTTCCGTTGCGACGAACTTGATGAATTACCCGATGAGTATTAAGGAGAAGTAATATGGACAATATGGTTAATATATACTTATACGGAAAGAAATACGAGGTTCCTTCAAGCCTCACCATTATGAACGCAATGGAATATGCCGGCTATCAGCTCGTTCGCGGTGTTGGTTGCCGTTGCGGATTCTGCGGCGCTTGTGCTACCATATACCGTATCAAGGGTCAGCAAGAGCTTAAGACCTGCCTTGCTTGTCAGACGAAGGTAGAGGACAATATGTATATTGCCACCCTTCCTTTCTTCCCTTTGGTTAAAAAGCCTTATGAATTAGAGAACGTAAAGCCTACCGAGCAGATAATGATGCAGCTTTACCCTGAGGTTTACGCTTGCATCGGTTGTAATGCCTGCACCAAGGCTTGCACCCAAGAGTTAAACGTTATGCAATATATCGCCTACGCTCAAAGAGGTGACTTTGAAAAATGCGCAGAGGAATCCTTTGACTGCGTAATGTGCGGTGTTTGTTCCGCCCGTTGTCCTGCAGGTATCTCTCATCCTCAGGTAGGTCTTTTGGCAAGACGTCTTAACGGCAAGTATCTCGCTCCCGAAACTCAGCACCTTTTAGAACGTGTTGCTGAGATAGAAAACGGCGGTTGCGAAGCGGCTCTTCAGGATATTATGAAGAAGACCGCTGAGGAGCTTAAAGAAATGTATAACAACCGCGATTTTGAGAAATAAGGAGGTGCGATGATATGTATACCAAAGAACAGTTAGAATCGATAAAAAAGGTAGAGGCGACCCGCGAAGAACGCCTTAAACAGATTCTTGCAGGCAATCATCCCAGACGTATGACTGCCGAAGAAAAAGATCAGGTTTTGCTTGAAAACCACCCCGACCGCATAGAATCGCAGTTCACAGAGCTTAAAATCGGTCCTAACAAGGGTGAGAAGGTTCCGTTGGAGCTGGCTGAAACCTTGCAGGCAAACCCCAGAATCGACCCTAAGGACATCGACCTCAGTAAAATCGATTACGACGTTGACGTGCTGGTAATCGGCGGCGGCGGCGCGGGTTCTGCGGCGGCTATTATGGCGCACGAAAACGGTGCCGACGTTTTGGTAGTTACCAAGCTTCGCCACGGCGATGCCAACACTATGATGGCAGAAGGCGGTATTCAGGCGGCAGATAAGCCTAACGACAGCCCTGCACAGCATTACCTTGACGTTATGGGCGGCGGTCACTTCAAGAACGTGCCCGAGCTGGTTTATAAGCTGGTAAACGATGCGCCTATTTGCATCAAGTGGCTTAACGATCTGGGCGTTATGTTCGATAAAGAAGCTGACGGCACCATGGTTACCACCCACGGCGGCGGTACCTCCAGAAAGCGTATGCACGCTTGTAAGGACTATTCGGGCGCAGAAATTATGCGTGTTCTCCGTGACGAGGTTCAAAACCGTCAGATTCCCGTTGTTGATTTTACCTCAGCTATAGAAATCATCAAGGACGAAAACGGCAAGGCTGCCGGTGCCGTTCTTATGAATATGGAAACCAAGGAGATTCTTATCGCCCGCGCTAAAACCGTTATTATAGCAACCGGCGGCGCAGGTCGTATGCATTACCAAGGCTTCCCCACCTCTAACCATTACGGTGCCACTGCCGACGGACTTGTTATGGCTTACCGCGCCGGTGCACCCTTGCTGTATGCTTACACCTTGCAGTACCATCCCACGGGTGCCGCTTATCCTTCGCAGATTTTCGGTGCCTTGGTTACGGAGAAGGTTCGTTCCATCGGTGCACAGCTTATCAACGCTGACGGCGAAGCTTTTATGTATCCCCTTGAAACACGTGACGTTTGCGCTTCCTCCGTTATCAGAGAGTGCCGCAGAGGCAACGGTGTTGCTACCTTTAACGGCGGTCAGGGCATTTGGTTGGATTCTCCCATCATCGACATGATCCACGGTGAGGGCACTATAGAAAAGAGAATCCCCGGTATGTTGCGTATGTACATGAAATACGGTATCGATATGCGTAAACAGCCTATTCTTATATATCCTACCCTCCACTACCAGAACGGCGGTATCAAGATTGCCGATAACGGTATGTCCGACGTTGAAAATCTTTTCGTGGCAGGCGAGGCGGTTGGCGGTATCCACGGTGAAAACCGCTTGATGGGCAACTCCCTGCTGGATATCATAGTGTTTGGCCGCAACGCGGGCATTAACGCCGCCGCAGTTGCCAAAAACACCGTTGCAAGCGATAAACTCAATTTAGATCACGTAGAGAGCTTTAAGAAAGAAATGGCGGATGCAGGCATCAAAACCGATGCGGTTTCCCCTAAGCTTCTTCCTAACTATACCAATCAGAAGGATTTTTAAGGAGGAAGTAATATGAAAATCTTCGACGGAGTTATCTCCGTAAACGATATTTACACCTTGTTGTTCGTAGTTTTAGGCGTTTTGCTTGTAGGTTATGCTTTGGGCAGAATCACCGTAAAGGGTGTTTCTTTGGGTGACGCGGGCGTGTTTATAATCGCATTGGTTGTGGGCGCGTTGTGTTTCAGCATGACGGAGGAGGGACTTGTTTTCAGCGCCTCCGCAAAAGCTTACGATTACAAAGCGGCAATGAAGCTTATCGAGGGGTTGGGACTCATCCTGTTCGTTACCTCGGTTGGTTATATTGCAGGTCCCAAGTTCTTCGGCAACTTTAAGAAGAACTTTAAATCCTACGTTTTGCTTGGCTTGATTATCATTCTTGCGGGCGGCCTTGCCGCTGTGGGTTGTATCTATGCGGGCGAGCTGTTCGGCTACGGCGCCACTATTAAGGAACAAGACGGCTTCGTTGCAATGATAGTAGGCTTGCTTTCAGGCTCTTTGACCTCCACCCCCGCTTTTTCCGCCGCAAAGGCTACGGTTGACCCCGCGTACGAAGGCTTGGTGTCCGTTGGCCACGGTATCTCTTACATATTCGGCGTGGTTGGTGTGGTGCTGTTCGTTCAGCTTATTCCCAAGCTTTCCAAAGCTAATATGGAAGAAGAACGGGCAAAATTGGTTATAAAGTCCGATAAGGAAGAAAAAAAGAGCGTAAAGAAGCTGTTTGAGATAGACCATATGGGCGTTGCAGGCTTTGCTCTGGCGGCTATTTTGGGCGTGTTGATAGGAAACGTAAAGATTCCCTTGTCCTCCGACGGTCTTGAAGGTACTTGCTTCTCTTTGACCGCTACCGGCGGCTGTCTGCTGATGAGCTTGATTTTAGGTCATTTCGGCAAAGTAGGTCCTGTCAGCGTTATGCCTGCACAAAGCACCTTGAAGCTTTTCCGTGAATTAGGCTTGGTATTGTTCTTGGTCGGTGCCGGTATCCCCGGCGGCGCCGAGTTTATGGCTAACTTCGACCCGATGTATTTCGTTTACGGCGTAGTGATGACTATAGTGCCCATGATAATCGGCTTCTTGTTTGCAAAATACGTGCTTAAACTAAGCCTTCTTAACAACTTAGGCTCCCTTACCGGCGGTATGACCTCCACTCCTGCTTTAGGCACTCTTATCGGTGTTGCCGGTACGGAGGACGTGGCGGCGGCATATGCGGCGACTTACCCCATCGCACTCATTGCAGTTGTTTTAGTATCACAATTTTTGGTTATTTTATTTTAAAATAATAAATAAATTAAAGACAGAAAGGAACCATTATGAAAAATCTCGATTTAGCAAAGTATGGTATTTCCGACGTAAAGGAAATAATCCACAACCCCTCTTATGAAGAACTTTTCGCAGCAGAAACCGATCCTTCTTTGGAAGGCTTCGAAAAGGGTCAGGTAACCGAGCTTGGCGCGGTTAACGTTATGACCGGTATCTACACCGGACGTTCCCCTAAAGACAAGTTCATCGTTATGGACGAAAACTCCAAGGACACCGTTTGGTGGACCTCCGATGAGTTCAAGAACGACAACCATCCTTGCAGTGAAGAAACCTGGAAGGAATTAAAGGAGCTTGCTGTGAAGCAGCTTTCCAACAAGAAGTTGTACGTTGTTGACGTATTCTGCGGCGCTAACGCTGACTCCAGAATGGCTATCCGCTTCATTATGGAAGTGGCATGGCAGGCACATTTCGTAACCAACATGTTCATCGTTCCCACCGCTGCAGAGCTTGAGAACTTTGAGCCTGACTTCGTTTGCTACAATGCATCCAAGGCAAAGGTTGAAAACTATAAGGAACTCGGTCTTAACTCCGAAACCGCAGCAGTATTCAACATCACCTCCCGTGAACAGGTTATCCTTAACACTTGGTACGGCGGCGAAATGAAGAAGGGTATGTTCTCCATGATGAACTACTACTTGCCTCTTAAGGGTATGGCTTCCATGCACTGCTCCGCTAACACCGATATGAACGGCGAAAACACCGCATTGTTCTTCGGCCTTTCCGGTACGGGCAAGACCACTCTTTCCACCGACCCCAAGAGATTGCTTATCGGTGACGACGAGCACGGCTGGGACGACAATGGCGTATTCAACTTCGAAGGCGGTTGCTATGCTAAGGTTATCAACCTTGACAAGGAATCCGAACCCGATATCTACGCTGCTATTAAGCGTAACGCTCTTCTTGAAAACGTTACCGTTGACGCAAACGGCGTTTGTGACTTCGCAGACGGTTCCGTAACCGAAAACACCCGCGTTTCCTATCCTATCGACCACATAGAAAAGATAGTTCGCCCCGTTTCCGCAGCTCCCGATGCTAAGAACGTTATCTTCCTTTCTGCAGACGCATTCGGCGTACTTCCTCCCGTTTCCGTACTTACTCCCGAACAGGCTAAGTACTACTTCCTCTCCGGCTTCACCTCCAAGCTCGCAGGTACCGAGCGCGGCATTACCGAGCCTACTCCTACCTTCTCTGCTTGCTTCGGTCAGGCTTTCTTAGAGCTTCACCCCACCAAGTATGCTGAAGAGCTCGTTAAGAAGATGGAAAAGAGCGGTGCAAAGGCTTACCTTGTAAACACCGGTTGGAACGGTACCGGCAAGCGTATCTCCATTAAGGATACCCGCGGTATCATCGACGCTATCCTTGACGGTTCCATCCTCAAGGCAGAAACCAAGACTATTCCTTACTTCAACCTCGCAGTTCCTACAGAACTTCCCGGCGTTGATACCGGCATTCTTGACCCCAGAGATACCTATGCTGACGCTTCCGAATGGGAAACCAAGGCTAAGGATCTTGCGGCTCGCTTCGTAAAGAACTTCGTTAAGTACACCGGCAACGATGCAGGTAAGGCACTTGTTGCAGCAGGTCCCAAGAGCGAATAATTACAGACCGCTGACAATGGCACAGAACACGAAAAAGTAATAAAATCAATATTATGAAGTAGAAAAATCAGGGGGCATGCCTCCTGATTTTTCTTAATTTTTCATATTTTTTCGTTCGAAACGAACCTCGGCTCACAGTACAGTTCGGGGTCCCCGTTACGAACGAAGTGAGTAACGGGGTGGCATAACAGTTCTCGCCTCAGTTCGTTCCGTCTGTATCCTTTCTCAGCACTCTGAAAAGCGGATGCTCTATACCATTGGGTACAGAGCATCCGCTTTTCACGTTATTGATTACCAAAAATTATATTCAAGAGCTTTGGAAGATCATTTCTTCTATTTTCTTTGCCGCAATGCTAAGGGTGTGGTCCTTGCGCTTGACTAAGCAAATATGCCTTAGCGGCAGTTCTTCCGAAAGCTTGATTTGGTGTATTCCGTCGATTTGCTTTATCATTTCTTCGGGTATAAAGCTAACCCCAAGGTCCGCCTTCAGCATCAGAATTATCTGGTCGGTGGTGGATGCTTCGATGCTGGGTGTGAATGGGCACCCTCGTTCGTTGAAAAACGACGCAAACCGCTTATATGTCATGGTTTCGGGTCCTAAAGATATAATGGGGTAGGAGGAAAGCTGTTCTAAGGTGACGGTGCTGTGCAAAAGCTCCTTATACGCGCTACTGCAAACGGCAATCTCCTTTATCTCTTTTATTATTTTCTCTTTCAGGGTGGTGGATTTCGTACTGGGGGTGGTTACCAAGGCAAAATCCAAAAGTCCGTTTTTTACGGCGTTGGTCGCTTGCGGGGTGGACTGGTTGGTGATGTTGATCTTTACGTTGGGATAAAGTTTTTTAAACTGCTGTAACACGGGCAAAAGCAGACAGTGCAACGCAATTTCCGTGGCACCGATAGAAACCACACCTCTTTGAAGGGTTTTGTTAAGGGCGATTTCCTCCTCCCCCGATTCTAAGTGGTCGAAGGCAATTTGGACGTGCTCAAAAAGCCGTTCTCCCTCGTAGGTGAGGGAAACACCGTGACTGCTTCGCACGAACAGCTTGCACCCCAAAGCGTTTTCGAGGGATTTTATCGTCCTCGTAACGTTGGGCTGGTTGCTTAACAAAACCTTTGCCGCCTGAGAAATGTTTTTGTATTTTGCAACGAAGTAGAACACCCTGTAATAATCGTAACTTATATACATAACCGTTCTCCATATAAAAATGATATATCAAATATGTAAAATAAATATTTTTCATATGTGCTTTTTTATATTATAATGTAGTAGTCGAAAAAAATCAATATTTGTTGGAGAAATAGTAAATGAATTATTTAAATCTTTCCGCTGAGGAATTGCTTGCAGAAAAAGAAAAGTGCAGTAAGGAATTACAGCAAATATCCGAGAAGAATTTGCACTTGGATTTATCTCGCGGAAAACCTTCTAAAGAACAGTTGGACCTGTCCCTTAATATGCTGGACGTTATCAACTGCAATACTTTGTTTGATTCCGAATCGGGTATGGACTGCAGAAACTACGGCGGTCTTGACGGTATCCCCGAAGCTAAACAGCTTATGGCGAACGTTATGAACGTTCATGCGGATAACGTTATTATGGGTGGAAACAGTAGCTTGACATTGATGTATCAGCTTGTCAGCCACGGTATGACGGAAGGTATCTGCGGCAACAAGCCTTGGTACGAGGTTAAAGACAGAAAGTTCCTTTGTCCCGTTCCCGGTTATGACAGACACTTTGCCATAACGGAGCATTTTGGCTTTGAGCTTATCCCCATCGCCATGAACGAAGACGGTCCCGATATGGATTCCGTAGAGAAGTATATTGCTGATGAATCCGTAAAGGGCATCTGGTGCGTTCCCAAATATCAGAACCCCACGGGCGTCGTTTACAGCGACGAGGTGGTTAGAAGATTTGCTAACTTGAAGCCTGCCGCAAAGGATTTCAGAATCTTTTGGGATAACGCCTACTGCGTGCACGATTTCACAGATGAATATATAGCAATTCCCGATATAATTACCGAATGCAGTTTAGCGGGCAACCCCGATTTGGTGTATGAATTTGCATCCACCAGCAAGATAACCTTCCCCGGTGCGGGAATAAGCGCAATAGCTACCAGCCCCGCAAATTTGATTGATATTAAGAGCTTTTTGAAGTATGCCACCATCGGGCCCGATAAGTTGAATCAGCTGATGCATGCAAGATATTTCAAAAACATGGGCGGTATCAAAAAGCATATGAAAAAGCACGCTGATATTATGCGTCCCAAGTTCGAGGCGGCTTACGATATCTTGTCCAAGGAGCTTTCGGACTTGAACATAGCAAGCTGGTCTAAAGCCATCGGCGGGTATTTCTTCTCTTTCGTAACCTTGCCCGGCTGTGCCACTAAAATAGTGGAGATGTGCAAGGAAGCAGGGGTGGTATTTACACCAGCAGGTGCAACTCATCCCAAGGGATACAATAAGGACGATAACGATATTCGTATCGCACCCTCCTTTGCCACGGAAAGCGAAATTACTTCTGCCATATATATACTCTCCCTGTGCACAAAGCTTGCAAGCATTGATTATTTGTTGAAAAAATAAAACAACTAAAAATGACCCTTTTTCGGAAGGGTCATTCAAGCTGATGACAAACCTTGTCATCAGCTTGGCAGAGTGCTGAGAAAGAGCGCAGACAAGACGAACCGAGGCGAGAGCTGTACTGAGTACTGCAAGCCGAGGTTCGTTTTGAACGAAAAAATATAACAAAATGCAGAAAAATAAGGAGGCTTGCCCCCTTATTTTTCTACTTCATTGTATTTGTTTGCTTTCTTTTTCGTGCTCTGTGCCTTTGTCAGTAATCTGAATGACCCTTTTTCGGAAGGGTCATTTGCTATTATGTAGGTGCCAATTCTTTCTGCCCGGAGTATGAGCAATGGCAATGCCGAAGATATGCTTTACGCCGTGGGATTTCAGTATGCGGGCACATTCGCTCATGGTAGCGCCCGTGGTAATAATATCGTCTGCCAAAAGCACCCGCTTATAGGGGAGCTTGCCTTCCACCAAGGCGCTTTCGTTTATCTTGAACCGGGTTTTTGCGGCAACGCCTCTGAACTCGCGGCTAAGCCGCTTCTGCTCGCCTTCTACTCCTGTATGTGCTATCAGCGGCTTCCATTCACAGCCTAATGATTGCGCCAAAAGCATCGCCAAGCGTTTGGATTGGTCGTAGCCGTAGCGGTCTATGCTTTTCTTTTCTCTTGGAACGTAGCAAACGCAGTCAAAACTCATTCCTTGTCCCGACGTGGCGTAAATGCGCTCTACAAGCTTGCTCGTTACGTACTCGTAATCCCATACGGAGGCGCGCTTTTTCAAGGTGTATAAAACGCGCATGGCAGTAAAGCCTTTGTAATCAAACAGTCTGTAAATACCAAGGCAAGGCTCAACATCTATGCAAGAGCATTCCCGCGGGGGTTTTCCGCAATCGTGGCAGTTGTGGGAGATAATGCGGGAATACAAATGACCGCAACGGTGGCAAAAGGGATACGCCTTCGACTTTACCGCGTGGCGGCATATAAGGCATCTGTAATATGGCTTGATAAAAAGTCCTTTCAGCTTTTCGAGCATAAATTTATTCTCCGAGTTATTATAAAAATAAAATTCCGAAAGGCACTTGACAAACATATGTTCGTTGGTGTATAATGGGGTTCCCAAAAAGAACGTATGTTTGGAGGGCGTTTGGTGAGTAGGATAATATTACATTCCGATGCAAACAGCTTTTTTGCATCGGTGGAAGCGGCGGAAGACCCGTCACTTAAAGGCAAAGCGGTGGCGGTATGCGGCTCCGTGGAGGAAAGACACGGTATAGTGCTTGCGCAAAGCGTGGAGGCTAAAAAGATAGGTATAAAGACGGGGATGACGGTAGGGGAGGCAACCAAGCTTTTGCCGTCTTTAACCGTAGTGGCGCCCCATTACGAGCTTTACGGCAAATATTCCGCGGAGCTCAGGCGCATTTACGACGATTACACCGATAGGGTTGAACCCTTCGGCTTGGACGAGTGTTGGCTGGATATAAGCTCCGCCATTAAAAACTTCAAAGATGGGGTGTTCGTGGCGGAGACACTAAAAGAGCAGGTGAAAAAGGAGCTTGGCATAACCGTAAGCGTTGGTGTTTCCTTTAACAAAATTTTTGCCAAGCTTGGCTCGGATATGAAAAAGCCCGACGCGGTCACCCTGATAAGCGACGACAATTATAAGGCGAAGGTGTTTCCTTTAGGGGTTGGCGCCCTTTTGGGGGTGGGGAAAAGCACCCTTGCCGCCCTTAACAAATACGGCATAAAAACCATAGGGGAGCTTGCCCGATGCAGTCCCGACTTTTTAAGGCGCAGTATGGGCAAATCGGGTGAAACCTTGTGGCTTTACGCTAACGGACTTGAAAACTCGGCAGTGCTGACGGAGGCGGAGCGACCGCCCGTTAAAAGCGTGGGGAACGGAATGACACCCTCCAAGGATTTGGAAAGCGCCGATGAGGTTTGGCGCTTTATTTTGTGGCTTTCCCTTGAGGTGGGCAGACGGCTTCGACAGCAGAATCTCCTCTGCCGCGGAGTGTGCCTTTCCGTAAGGGATACCGCCCTTCGAGTAAAGCAGTATCAAGCGCCCATAGAACAGCCTACCTCCCATAGCGAGGACATAGCCGCGGCGGCGTTCAAGCTGTTTATCACCAAGGCGGTGGAGCTTTTACCGCTACGATCGCTGTCGGTAACGGCAATATCCTTGGTATCTGCCGCCGCACCTTGCCAAACGGATTTTTTCAACGATACCGCAAGGGCGGAAAAACGTGCCCGACTTGATAAGGCGGTGGATAAGGCTTGGGGCAAATACGGCAAAAATGCAGTGCTCCCGGGAAGCTTGATAGGCAGTAAACATCTAAGGGAGCTAAAGGAAAATAGTTTTCGTTAACATTATGAGGCACAACCCTTACGGGAAGTGCCTCATTGATCGTGTTGGTTATTTAGCCTGAATATAGCCTTTTCTGTAAAGCATTTCCGCTATTAGAACTGCGCCGCCTGCGGCACCTCTTAAGGTGTTATGGGAAAGGCAAACGAACTTATAGTCAAAAATGGGGTCGTTTCTGAGTCTGCCTACGGAGATACCCATGCCGCCGCCTATGGTGCGGTCCAAACCTGTTTGAGGATGGTCGTTCTCTTCAAAATAAGTAATGAACTGTTCGGGTGCGTGGGGAAGACCCAAGGTTTGAGGTTCGCCCTTGAATTCCTTCCAAATTGCTTTGATTTCGTCGATGGAAGGCTTAATGCGACCGAAGGAGATGGAAACTGCCGCCAAGTGACCGTCGGAAACGGGAACTCTTATACACTGTGCGGTTATAGCGGGTTCCTTATCGGCAACGATAACACCGTTCTCTACCTTACCCCAGATCTTAAGGGGTTCTTTTTCCGTCTTTTCTTCTTCACCGCCGATGTAGGGGATAACGTTATCAAGCATTTCGGGCCATTCCTTAAAGGTCTTGCCTGCGCCGGAAATTGCCTGGAAGGTGGTAACGGAAGCCTTGGTTATACCGAAACGGCGAAGAGGGGTAAGTGCGGGAACAAAGCTTTGGATAGAGCAGTTGGGCTTAACTGCGATAAAGCCGCGGGTGGTGCCCAAGCGCTTCTTCTGGTCTGCGATAACCTCTAAGTGTTCGGGATTGATTTCGGGGATAACCATAGGAACGTCGTTGGTCCAACGGTTTGCGGAGTTGTTGGAAACAACGGGCGTCTCAGCCTTTGCGTAAGCTTCTTCAAGAGCTAAGATCTCGTCCTTCTTCATGTTAACTGCGCAGAATACGAAATCAACGAGAGCGCTTACTTCCTCAACCTTTGCCGCGTCCATAACGACCATGCTCTTAACATTTTCGGGCATGGGGGTGGACAGCTTCCAACGGCTGCCTACAGCTTCTTCGTAGGTTTTGCCCGCACTGCTGCTGCTTGCGGCAAGAACTGCTATCTCAAAATAAGGATGTTCGTTAAGCAAGGTGATAAAACGCTGACCTACCATGCCGGTCGCGCCGATAATACCGCATTTTAATTTCTGGCTCATAATAAAATTCTCCAATCAATATTATTCGGTAGAAAAGGGGCTTTTTACAGCCCCTTTTGCTATTTAGTTTATGCTGTTTAATTACTCAGCGTCAGATGCTTCGTCAGAAGCGTCGGTAACGATTGCGGAAGATTCTTCAACAACTGCTTCGGAAAGCTCCTCAACGCTTTCTTCAACACTTTCTTCAGTGCTTTCAGCTTCGCTTTCTACTTTGCTTTCGTCCTTTTTGTCGTCTTCTTTGTCGTCCTTATCCTTTTCGCTCTCGGATTCCTTATACTTGTCGATCATCTTCTGAGCATCTTCGGTAATGCCGGTGAAGGTGGTGCCGGTAAAGGTCTCAACGGGCGCCCAATCCTTTATAACCTTGTTGGTGGTATCAACGTCTTCGTCGTCAGCCTTATCCTCGGGAGTGATGGAAAGGTCACAGCTCTTAAGGGTCTTCGCATCAAATATCTTGTCAAAGCCGCTTAAATCGGTAAGCTTATCGTTGTTTGAAAGAGTTAAGGTTGCTACCTTCTTAAGCTCGCCAAGACCGTCAAGGCTTGTAAATTCGTTATCGGAAAGGTCAAGGGTGGAAAGAACGGTAAGCGCGGAAAGGTCAGCAAGCTTGGAAATGTCATTGCTGCTGAGGTTAAGAGTGGTAAGCTTTGTAAGTGCGTTGAGCGTGCTTATATCGCTTATCTTGTTGTTGCTGAGGTTAAGGGAGGTAAGGGCGGTAGCCTTGTTTACGTCGCCTAAATCGCTTATCTCGTTATCGTTGGCGTCAAGGGTGGTAAGGGTGCTGATGCCGCCTACGCCCTTAAGGCTTGTAAGTGCGTTTTCGTTAGCGTTGATGGTGGTAAGTTTCTTTGCGCCGCTTACGCCTTCAAGGCTTGTAAGCTTGTTATCGTTAACGTTAAGAACTTCAAGTACGGGTGCGGATGCAACGCCGCCGATAGAAGTCATCTCGTTATCTTCAAGGGTAAGAGTCTTGAGTGCTTTTGCACCGCTTAAATCTTCGGGAAGCTTCTCAATGCGGTTATCGGATGCAGAGAGAGTTTCGAGAGAAGTCATGGAGCTGATGCAAGAGATATCGGTGATAACGTTACCGGTTACGGACAGAGTTTTAAGAGCGGTAAAGCCTTCGAGTGCGGAAATATCGCTAAGCGTTCTGCCGGTGAAGTCGTCCTTATCCTCGTCTTCGTCTTCTTCCTCGCCGGTGTCTTCCTTGGAAGCTTCTGCCGCTTCAACAACTTCTTCGTCAACGCATTCGTTTACCGTAAGCGTTTCAAGAGTAGCCTTGTTGCCTTCAATACCGTCAAGGCTTACGAGGGGGTTGCCGGTAGCGGTAAGCTTGGTCATGGAAGCGGTGTTGCTCAACGCTTCAAGAGTGGTGATAGCGTTGTAGCTGATGTTAAGAGTTACCAAGTCCTTGTTGTTTTCGATACCGTCAAGGTTGGTAAGCTCGTTATTAGTTAAGTCAACACGCTGAAGCTTGGTGTTGTTTTCAAGTGCCTTTATATCTTCAAAACCACAGCTGGAAGCTTCAAGATATTCAAGGTCAGCAGCCTTTTCTATGCCTTCAAGGTTATCAAGACCGGAGTAACCAACGGAAAGATACTTGATCTTCTCAAGGTTGGGTATCTGGTCAAGGCTTACGAGGTCAACCATATCGTTTGCGGTATAGAAGCTCTGCAAGCTCATATATGCATAGTAATATGCGTTGTTCTCACCGGTCATGCCGTACATATTATACAGGTTGTAGTAGTAGGAGATGGTGCTGTAGGTGTTCCTGGTGGTGTAGCCGCTAAGCTGTAAAAGCTCGATGTTGGAGAACAAAGAAAGGTCGTTGATTTCGTTGAACATATAGTAAATTACTACGTGGTCGGGAATCTCTTCTTCCTCTTCCTTGTCTGCTACGGAGCTATCCTTCTTATCGGATGCTTCTTCGGACTCTGCAGTGGAAGCCTCTTCGGATACGACCGCATCGTCGGATACTTCTGCAGAAACGACTGCTTCGGAAACCTCTTCCGTGGATTCTTCAGCAGAAACGGTTCTTGCGGAAACTTCGCTTACGGAAACTTCTTCAGCGGAAACCTCGGCAGATTCTTCAACGGAAGCTTCAACGGATACAACTTCGTCCTTGCTTTCTTCTGCAACGGAAGAAGAATCGTCCTTCTTGTCTTCTTCGCTGCTATCTGCGGTATCGTCTTCTTTCAAGTCCACGAGATAATTCTGGTTAGCGTAATACTCTGTATATTCAGGGGTGCCCAAAATTACCGTGGGGTAATAAGCGCCTGAACTGTTTTCGTTGCTGATGCCATCACGGTTTTCGGTTACGGTATAAATAAAGGAAGTATATTTGCTTAACATTTCCGCATCAACGTCGATGGCGTTGATGGTCTCGCCTGTCTTTTCGGACAAAGCTGCGGCAATAGCCTTAGCAAATTCGTCGTCTTCAAAATACTTGTTGGTGTTTTTGCGGTAATCCCAAAAAACAGCAACAACACCGCCTATAACCAAAAGGCATGCCAAGGCGAGGGCGATTATTCTGTTTCTCAGGCTTTTTCTTCCAAGAACGGAACTCATTTTCGGTAAACCTCCAAATTCGCGAATTATTCAATTACATATCATACCACCAAATGAAAATTTTTGCAATAGTTTTTTAAAAAATAACGGCTTTTTCTTTTTATAATGGCTTTTTCCTTCGAAAAGAACCGCATATTCTGCGAAAAATAATATATTTTTTGCTTTATCTATTGCAAAAAATAAAAAAATGTAGTAAACTAATATATAATTTCAATGTTGTCGGAGGGTAACCGATGAATAAACTTATAAATATTGCCATTGACGGTCCTTCCGGTTCGGGCAAAAGCACGCTTGCTTCCATGATAGCCGCCCATTACGGGTTTATATATATCGACACGGGTGCAATGTACCGCACCGTAGGTCTGTATATACAAAGGAAGGGTTTTGCTTCCGACGATAAGGAAGCCATTGTTTCCGTTCTTCCCGAAATCAATATAGATATGGTGCTTATGAACGGCAAGGGCGTAGTTACCTTGGATGGTGTTCCCGTAGGTGACGAGATACGTACCCCCAAGTCGTCCATGTACGCTTCCGACGTTTCTAAGATACCCGAAGTAAGGGCGTTTTTGTTGGATCTGCAAAGGGATATAGCCAAGAGACGCAGTACCGTAATGGATGGGCGCGATATAGGTACGGTCATTCTTCCCGACGCTCAGGTCAAGCTGTTTTTAATAGCTGACGATACTGTAAGAGCGCACCGCCGTTATATGGAGCTTTTGGAGAAGGGCGAAAAGGTAACGGAGGAGGAAGTGCTTTCCGATATGCGCCGAAGAGATAAGAACGATTCGGGAAGGGAAGTATGTCCCGCCGTAGCGGCTAAGGATGCGATCCTTCTCGATAACAGCGGTCTCAGTGCTGAGGCTACGTTTGAAAAAGCCAAAGAGATTATCGACGGGGTATTGGCAAAATGAGTTTTTACGGTTTTATAAGGGGCGTTGCCAGACCCTTTACCAAGCTTATGTACAGATACAAGCTTGAGGGGGCAGAGAATATACCCCAAGGTGCGTTCGTGCTGTGTTCAAACCACCTGTCTTTTGCGGACCCCGTGTGTCTTGCCTGCGCCTTTAAGCCTAAGATAGTTTTCGTGGCTAAGTCGGAGCTTAACCGCGGTATTTTCGGAAAGTTCTTAAAAAAGCTGAAGGTCGTGTTTATAAACCGCGAGCAAGCGGACTTAGGCGCCATCCGTCAAAGTGTTGCTGCCCTTAAAGAAGGTAAGCCGGTGGGGATATTCCCCCAAGGCACCCGCGTTAAGGGGAAGGCAGAGGCATCTCAGGCTTTGGAGGGCATCTCCATTATGTGCGCTTTGGGCAAGGTGCCTGCTTTGCCCGTAGCCATAATATACACCAAGGGCAAGCCGCGTCTTTTCTGTAAGACTCGCTTGGTGGTGGGTAAGCCCGTAGCCTTAGAGGAGCTTTTAAAGATAGGCGACCGCGCCGCCCAGTCCAAGTATATTTTCGGCAAGGTGTGCGAGATAGTTGATAATGAAACTAATTGATATAGCAAAAAGCGCGGGCTTTTGTTTCGGTGTGGACCGCGCAGCCAAGCTTATAGAGGCGGAGGCGGCTGAGGGCAAGTCCGTTTACACCATAGGCGAGCTTATCCACAACAAAAGCTATATAGAAAGCCTGGAGAAAAAAGGAGTACGCGCCATAAGTGCCGAGGAAGCGTTAAAGCTTCCTAAGGGTACGAGAGTCGTGGCACGCACCCACGGCGTTCCCAAGGAAACCATGGAGGCGCTTGAGGGCGCGGAGCTTTCGGTGCTTGACGCAACTTGTCCTTTCGTTAAAAAGATCCACGGCATAGTGACGGAAAAAACAGCAGACGGCACTCCCTTGGTTATAATGGGCGACCCCAAGCACCCCGAAGTGGAGGGTATTCGCTCTTTTGCAGGGGGCGATACCATCGTAGCCGGCAAAGCGGAGGAGCTTTTGGAGCTTTTAGGACAAGAAAAAGCGGCAAATTTTGGTAAAAAACCCTTTGTTATAGTGGCACAAACCACTTTTTCTATGCCTGAGTGGAAAAAAACTCAAAAAATTATAAAAAAACTATATACAAATGCGATTTTTTTTGATACAATATGCAGTGTAACCGAAAAAAGGCAGGAGGAGGTTCTGTCTTTAGCGGAAAAAAGCGACCTCGTGGTGGTGGTCGGCGGGCGTAACAGCTCCAACACCGCCAAACTGTGGGAGCTGGCGGCAACGCGCACCAAGGCGTTGCACATTGAAAGGGCGGCAGAGCTTGTGCCCTTCAGCGGCGATATAGCCGCGGCTGATAAAATAGCAATAACTGCCGGGGCATCGACCCCGTTCAGTATAATTCAGGAGGTAAGAGAAACCATGGCAGACATCATCAAAAACACTGAAGATATGGGCGAGCTTTCTTTCCAGGAATTGCTTGACCAAAGCTTCAAGACTTTACATACAGGAGAAAGGGTAGTCGGCGTAGTATCCGCCGTTACTCCCGCCGAAATCCACGTGGACCTCGGGACGAAGCACACCGGCATTCTCCCGTATGACGAAATCACCGAAGACGGTGGCGTTGACCTTAACGATTTGTTTAAGGTTGGGGACGAGATAGAAGTTGTTCCCATTAAGTTCAACGATGCAGAGGGTGTTGTTCACCTTTCCAAGAAGCGCCTTGATTCTTCCAAGAACTGGGGCACCATCGTTGAAGCTGAGAGCGAGCACGCAATTCTTGAAGGTACCGTTAAAGAAGTAGTTAAGGGCGGCGTTGTTGTTTCCAGCAATAACGTTAGAGTATTTATCCCCGCTTCTCAGACCGGTATTCCCAAGGAAGAATCTCTTGACGTGCTTAAAGGCAAGAAGGTTCCCTTCAAGGTTATCGAGATCAACGATCAGAGAAAGCGCGCTGTAGGCTCTATCAGACTTGCTCAGAGAAGCGAGCATAAGAAGGCAGTTGAAGAATTCTACGCAACCGCAGAGGTTGGTCAGAAGTTTACGGGTACCGTTCGTTCCCTCACTTCCTTCGGCGCATTCATCAACTTGGGTCCCGTTGACGGTATGGCACACATTACCGAGCTTTCTTGGGGCAGACCTAAGAACCCTGCTGACATTCTCAAGGTTGGCGATAAGATCGAAGTTTACATCAAGGCTATCAACGTTGAGAAGAAGCGTATCTCCCTCGGCTACAAGACCGAAGAGAACAATCCTTGGAACAAGTTCGTTGCTGATTACAAGGTTGGCGACGATATAAACGTTAAGGTTGTAAGCCTTATGCCTTTCGGCGCATTTGCTGAGATCCTTCCCGGCGTTGACGGTCTTATCCACAACTCTCAGCTTGCGGCAAAGCCCGTTGCAGCAGCTGCATCCGTAGTAGCAGTAGGCGATGAGCTTGAGGTTAAGATCATAGCTATCGATGAAGAGAGAAAGAGAATAAGCCTTTCTCGCAGAGCACTTTTACCTGCTGAAGAGCTTGGTGAAGGCTTTGAGATAGTTGAAGAAGCAGTTGCAGAAGAAGCTGTTGCTACCGAAGAAGCTGCCGAATAATCAAAGTTAAGTATAAATTGCTGTTGTGCCGTAGGTGCAACAGCAATTTTAATAGGTGGAGTATGAAGGAAAAGGGCATCAACTCTTTTATAAAAAATAATAGCTCATACCCTTTTCATATGCCCGGCCATAAGCGCAACGCTCTCTTTGAAAAGCTTATGGCTTTAGGTGCGCACTCGGATATTACCGAGATAAAAGGCGCAGACGACCTGCATAACCCTACGGGGATAATACGGGATTTGGAAGAAGCCATCGCCAATCGTTACGGAAGCGACAAAAGCTATGTTTTAGCCAACGGAAGCACCTGCGGCAATCTGGCGGCTATGGGCGCTTTGGGCAAACGCGGCGACAAGGTGTTGGTGGCGCGCAACTGCCACCGAAGCGTATATCACGCTTTGGAGCTTTTCGGCTACAGTCCCGTCTTTTTAAACCCTGAGTTTATAGGGGAATTGGGCGTTTACGGCGCGGTTGAGCCAAATACCGTCAAGGATGCTCTGTTATCCAACGAGGACATAGCCTTTTGCGTGCTTACAAGTCCCACCTACGAGGGTATTTTGTCGGATACGGAGGCTATAGCCAAGCTTTGCCACGAGGCGGGGGTTCTCCTTTTGGTGGATCAGGCACACGGTGCGCACTTGGAGCTGTCACCGTATTTTACGGGCAGTGCCGTTAATTGGGCAGACCTTACCGTTCAAAGCTTGCACAAAACTCTTCCCGCACTTACACCTGCGGCAGTACTCCACGCAAAAGGAAACAGGGTAAACCGAATCTTGTTGGAGCATTATTTAAGGGTGTTCCAAAGCTCCAGCCCTTCTTATCCCCTTATGGCGTCGGCAGAGCTTTGCTTGGAGCTTTGTGAGAACGCAGAGCTTTTTAAGGAGTGGAGCGACAGAATAGACCGCTTTGAAAAATCCCTCGGCGCTTTGAAATCCATAAAACTGTTCAGGTGCGTAGGCATGGATAAGTCAAAGCTGGTGCTTACGGGCAAAAAGGGCACCGAGCTTTGCGACTTTCTCCGTCAGCGCCGTATAGAGCTTGAATACGCTACGGAAAGCTTTGCCTTGGCTATGACGGGCGCGGGCGACAGCGACGAAGGCTTTGCCGCCTTGCTCACCGCACTTGAAGAAGCAGACGAAAGCCTTGAAGACTTCGGCAAGAAATACAGCCCCGCCGCTTTTTGCGTGGGTGATACAACGGTTACCGCAGAGGATGCTTTTAAAGGGGAGAGGGAATATCTGCCCCTTGACCGATGCCGCGGCAGAATAGCCGCCGAGTATTTGTGGGCGTATCCGCCGGGGATACCGCTGATAATTCCCGGTCAGACCATAAGCGAAGGCTTTGAGGGCACTAACGCGGAAAATCTGCTGACCGATAGCGGAAAACTACCCCTTTTTGCGGTGGTAAAGTAGTGTTTTCTGCCGATAGGAATGCTTTTTGGCAATAAACTGTTGACAGCGGAAAAGTTTTGTAGTATAATTTGTGTGCTGTATATTAATTATTAAGGAGATTTTATTATGAAGAAGATAGTTACCATCGAAACACGTGACCTCAATAAGTCCGTTAAGAACGGCGGTTGCGGTGAATGCCAGACCTCTTGCCAGTCCGCTTGCAAAACATCTTGCGGCGTTGCTAACCAGAACTGCGAGAAGAAGGACTAATTCTTATAAACTAAGGGGTAATTGTACTCCTTGGCAGTGACGGCAAAGGCGTAAACTGTTATAAAATAAGTATTTGTTGTGGTTAATGAGAGGGTTTTGCCCTCTCATTAACGCTAAATATACGGAGTAAGATTATGATACATCAATTTAAGCTTTGCGGTTATAACGTGGTGTTGGACGTGTTCAGCGGTTCTATCCATTTGGTGGACGAGCCTACCTATGACGTTATAGCTATGTACGAAACCGCAAATGCAGAGGATATAATAAAGACCGTAACGGAAAAATATGAGGACGTTACCGCAGAAGACGTAAGGACTTGCCTTTCCGATATAGAGGAGCTTAAAAAAGAGGGCAAGCTGTTTACCGAGGATGCTTTTGCGGAGATAGCCAAGAATTACAGAATAAACAGATTCAACGTTAAGGCGCTGTGCCTTCACGTAGCGCACACGTGCAACCTTAATTGCTCCTACTGCTTTGCAGGTCAGGGCAAGTATAAGGGCGACAGGGCGATTATGAGCCTTGAAACGGGCAAGCGCGCTCTTGATTTTCTTATAGAAAATTCGGGCAGTCATTATAATCTGGACGTAGACTTCTTCGGCGGTGAGCCGCTTATGAATTGGGATACGGTAAAGGCGCTGGTTGCTTACGGCAGAGAGCAGGAGAAGCTTCATAACAAGAATATCCGCTTCACCCTTACCACCAACGGCGTTCTTTTGGACGACGAGGTTACCGAGTTCTGCAATAAAGAAATGCATAACGTGGTGCTGAGCCTTGACGGCAGAAAGGAAGTTAACGACCGCTTCAGAAAAGATTACTGCGGTAACGGCAGTTATGATAAGATAGTGCCTAATTTTCAACGCTTCGTTAAGGCGAGAGGCGACAAGGAATATTATATGCGCGGTACCTTTACCCACCACAATGCCGACTTCTTAAACGATATACTCCATATGGCAGACCTTGGATTTACCAAGCTTAGTATGGAGCCGGTGGTAGTTCCTCCCTCTGACCCTTGCGCGTTAACGGAGGAGGACAAGCCTTTGCTTTACGAGCAGTACGAGCAGTTGGCAACGGAAATGATAAAGCGCAACGAGAACGGCAACGGCTTTACCTTCTATCACTATATGCTTAACCTTACGGGCGGTCCTTGTATTTACAAGCGCGTGGCGGGCTGCGGCTCCGGTACGGAGTATCTTGCGGTTACTCCGTGGGGTGAGCTTTTCCCTTGCCATCAGTTCGTTGGGGACAGCGAATACAGTATGGGCGATATATGGAAAGGCGTAACCAATACGGCTCTGCGTGAGAAGTTTGCTTCTTGCAACGCTTATTCCCGCCCCGAATGTGAAAACTGCTGGGCAAAGCTTTATTGCAGCGGCGGCTGTGCCGCTAACGCGTACCACGCCACCGGCGATATTAAGGGGGTTTACAGCTACGGCTGTGATCTGTTTAAAAAGCGTATAGAATGCGCTATAGCCGTTAAGCTTGCGGAAAACGTTAAAGAGTAAATAAAGCTTTTGAAAAAAACGAAAACAAAAACCGCTTTTTTTAAATTTTACTATTGACATGGCGCAAACGCTGTGTTATAATATGCCTTGCGACCGAGGGCAATGCCCTTTGCAAGCTGTGGAAAGATGGCTGAGCTGGTCTAAGGCGCACGACTGGAAATCGTGTTGGCGTTAATAGCGTCACCAGGGTTCGAATCCCTGTCTTTCCGCCAAAAATCGACAGGTTTCGACCTGTCGATTTTTTATCCATTGCGAAAGCAATGGTATATCATCACGCGTTAGCGTGTATATCATCAAAGGCGGCGTGCCGCCTTTGTATCTCATCACACCTTTCGGTGTGTATTAAAAGC